>NZ_AHJG01000271.1:0-991 GCF_000241145.1 Candidatus Nitrosarchaeum limnium BG20
CCTTACGATGTCTATGATGAGTTAGATGTTCACACTAATGTTATGAAAGAAGGGGATTCTTATGCAAGATCTAAAGTACCATGGCTTGATATGCTTGAAAGCTGTAACATAATTAGACAGGCATTACAAAAAATGCCAAAGTCTGGTTCTGTAAGAGTCAAACTAAAACCAAATCCAAAAGGTAAAGGACTTGACACTGTATACAAACGAGTAGAATCTGGTAGAGGCTCTTTAGGATGTTATATTGTATCTGATGGAAAACCAGAACCATATAGAGTAAAGATGAGTGTTGGTTCATTTAGAAACTTAATTGCATTACCATATCTTCTAAAAGGAGAAAAACTTGGAAACATGCCCTCTGTATACTGGAGTCTTAATTATTGGCCTGTGGAGGCAGATCGATAAATGTCTGTTATTGCACCAAACTTCAAGTTTAGTGAATTTGTAAAATCTATTTTAGATAATGTATTTTGGATTCTTTTACTTTTCACATTAATTGGTATTCCTGCAGTTCAAGTTGTTTTATTCTATATTGAAATGCCTGTTATCAACGGCGAATTACTTACACCATTTCTTGCATTAACATGGTTAGCTGATCCTTCTAGAACACTCCCAATTTTAAAAGCTTTCATGACTACTGATTTATTTAGGATTGCAGCATTTCCTGGATTTGGATTTGCAGCATTAATTGCAGCTGGAACAATTTTTATCGAAAGAAAAATGTTGGCAAAACTCCAGTTACGTGTCGGTCCATTTTACTGTGGAAAAGTTGAAGGAATTTTACAATTGATGGGAGATGGACTTAAGTTAATTTCAAAGGAAATTATTATTCCTGCAAAAGCTGACAAACCAATTTTTTGGGCAGCGCCTGTTATCTTTGTTGCAACAGCTGCTGCATTTGTAGCATTAATTCCAGTTGCTCCCGGTTGGGTTGTGGCCGATGTTGATGTTGGATTATTGGCAGTTTTTGCAATTATAGGATTCTTTCCAA
>NZ_AHJG01000270.1:0-778 GCF_000241145.1 Candidatus Nitrosarchaeum limnium BG20
TACATCTTCAATTTTTATTGCAATTGCATCTAGACCTATTTTTTTTGAAAAATTTACAAGATTATTTGCATTCTGAATGGTTCTGTTTGCAATTGTTATTGTTTGTGCGTGTTCTTTTGCACATCCTGCAACAATTGCTCTTGCAGCACCTCCAGCTCCTAGTAATAAAATTTTTTATTTTTTATACTTAGGTTTTTTTTCTTAAATGGTTCCAAAAATCCATCCATATCAGTATTGTATCCTTTTAAAATTCCATTATCATTTGATACTGTGTTTACAGCTCCTATGATACTACAAGAGTCATCAAGTTTATCGATGTATTTCATCATCTCAATTTTATGAGGAATTGTTACATTGAATCCGTCTATTTTGATTTTTTTAAGGGATTCTACTCCTTCTTCTAATTCCCCTTTTGGAATTCTATATGCGATATATGAACAATCTAAATTCAATTCCCTAAACGCTGCACTGTGAATATTTGGTGATAGTGAATGATCTATTGGATCTCCAATTACTGCAAATGTTTTTGACATCTTATTTTCTAAATTATTATGATTGATTTAAACTCTCAACTGTCTTACATTCAGATTTTTAATTGATGTAATCGATCAATAGTTTATGGATTTTCTAGTTTAAAATTCAATCAACATTCAGTGAGATGATCTTTTTCATCTCGTCTAGACTGAATTGGCCTGGCGCAACTGGTTTTCCTAATGAAACATATGTGTAAGGACTTCCTAAATATAGGCACAAAACTCTTGATATTCTACCACTATCC
>NZ_AHJG01000269.1:0-1483 GCF_000241145.1 Candidatus Nitrosarchaeum limnium BG20
TATTCCCTGATATTTTATTTGAAAGAATATTTTTTTCACATAGTTTTGCTGCAATTGGATTAATGTCTATGCTGTAGACTGTACATTTTTTCTTTTTTGCAATCATAATTGAAAACATGCCTACACCTGCAAACATATTGACCACAGTTTCACCATCTTGAACCAAGTTAGAAATTCTCTCCCTTTCTGTAGATAATCTTGGAGAAAAAAATGCATTTTCAACATCTACAGTAAATTTACATCCAAATTCTTTGTATTCTGTTTCTGTCTTGTCTTCACCTGCTATGATCTCTAGATTTCTGGTTCGGAAATCTCCCTCAACTGGAGATGATTGATAAAAAACACTTTTTGCAATCTTTACTTCATTTAATAGAGTTTCACCGATAAGTTCTTTTTTTGATAATAATGAATCCGGAATTCTAACTATAATTATATCTCCAATTTGATCAAAAGATGAAATAAGCTCTTGACTTTCTTTTGAAGTAAGAATACTTTCTAATGATTTCTTTAGCATTCGTGTCAATTCTTGTAATAGAAATTTCCTGAATTTTTTTGTTCTTTGTCTAATCTACTCTCTAATTTGTTTACTCTTGGCCTCAATGACTTTTCATCTCTCCTAAATGACATGTCAAGTGATTTCAAAAATTGGTTCATTGCATCTGCTTTTGGCATTGGAGATGTTGCATGACCCGACAATCCTGACACTCCCTCAAAAATTATCATTGAATCTGATATGAGATCCATTAACTGTATATCGTGATCTATAACAATTGCTGTTTTTCCAAAAGATCTTACAAATTTTTGTAAGAATTTTGCTATGGTTATTCTATCTTCCACATCTAAGAATGCAGATGGTTCATCTAGTGCATACAGATCAACTTTTTGTAAAAGACACGATGCAACAGAAATTTTCTGTAGTTCTCCTCCAGATAGATTCTTTACTGATTTGTTGTATAGTTTTTTAATTTTTAATGGCTCTAGAATTTGCTCTTCTTCCTGACTTCCTTCAATTGTAGCGCCATTTGCCTTATCTAACAATGCAATAACTTCAGCATCAATATCATTTTGAAGATATTGTGGTTTGTAAGCAATTTTTATTTTTTTATCAATTTCACCTACATCTGGTTTTTCTACACCTGCAATCATTTTCATTAATGTAGTCTTTCCAAGAGCATTTGCACCCATTATCCCTAATACCTCCCCTTTTCTCACTCTACCAGGTTCAATTGAAACTGAGAATGATGAATATTTTTTCTCCAATTTTGGATATGACATTATTTCACTTCCTTCCTGAAATTCATCTGTAGACGAAGAAGAAACATCAAAAGAAAATTTCTTATCTCTAAATCTAACATTCTCTGTAGGAAGATAACCATCAAGGAAAACATTGATTCCAATTTTAGTTGATAATACACTAGATACTACTCCATAAGCTGCGGGTTCACCATAAAGTACTTCGATGTAATCACTAAGGAAATCAAGT
>NZ_AHJG01000268.1:0-1817 GCF_000241145.1 Candidatus Nitrosarchaeum limnium BG20
CACTGCAAAAACTGATCAATCTACAGTCAATCTTAGGGTCACCTCTGAGTCTGGAGTTTGTGTTATTGGACCTGATGAAAACTGTCTTGTAAAAGATTCTACCCGAAAACCTGGACAAATATATGAAGTTGTATCTGTTGATGGTGTTAATCTAAAAATTAGATACAGCGGTCCTGATGTTTATCTTGAAAAATTTGATATCCTTCCAGAATCCCCTGATGGATTCTTACCTGATGCAAACTGGACTGTAGATATCATCAAAGAAGAACAAGCATCCCGATTTTATTATAGAGTTAATTACTCTGTTTTAGGGTAAGTTCAAAATACTGTTTACTCTGTATTATTTTAGATGAATCTTCAAGTTTTGATGTTTTATCAAGATGATCCAAAAAAATGTACTGCTGCAAAGATGGTTAAGTTTGGAATTGCAAAAAATATCAAAAAAATAGGAAATAAAGGACTGGTTTTGGATCCTTTTTCTGAAAAAACTCTTTTACCTTCTGATAAATCTTTGATAAATTCTATAATTGGAATTGATTGCTCTTGGACTCTGGCAGATCAGGCATTCTCAAAAAAATTTAATGGTATTAAAAGAAAATTACCTCCATTACTTGCAGGTAATCCAGTTAATTACTCAAAATTAAATAAATTAACTACTGCTGAATCTCTTTCTGCATCTTTATTTATTCTAGGATTTAGAGACGATGCACTTGCAATTCTTGACAAGTTCAAATGGGGACACACTTTTTATGAATTAAATCAAAATCTGTTAGACGAATATTCAAAACTTGAATCTGAAGATCAAATAGATATAATTCTAAAAGAATATGGTTTGTCTAATTAATGATTTTTTCTTTTTTTAATATATGATACACCAATAACTACACAAATTCCAATTACTATCAACCAAATCGCTTCAAAATTATCTTTTCTATTAAATTCAATATTGACTTGGTTAATTTCTGGCAAAGTATCTTTGCTCTTTACTACTAAGAAACTTGTAGAATAATAGTCTGGTTTTAGTACTGAATTGGAAATAGCAAATATTTTTAGATCTTTTGCACCAACTCCTAGTTTTTCTACGTCTTCCCCTGAGATATTTATCTCTGTAAAGTTTTTATCGATTTTAATTATTTCAGATAATGTTGAATTTTTATTATTACCTGTAATAAAATAAAGAAGTGAATCTGCATGTGTAGTTTCTACATCTATGTTTAGCTTACTTTCTTTTTCAACTATATCTGGTACATTGACCTTGACTATCTCTGGAAATATGGTACTTTCAAATTCTGCCCAATGACCTTCTTTGAAAGGATATGTCTGATCATCGAATGCATTGACTGTAATTGTTCTTGATTCTGGTGAATATGCACTAAGATAAAATGGTCCATTACTAATTACAGCGTGATTGTGTTCTGTAATCCATTTTGATGCTGCATTATATCTACCGTTAAAATAATCAAAACCAATTTTAGATGATTCCAATGATTTTGGAATAAATTTTTTCTCACTAAATTCATCCAAGTATCTTTTAATCATCTGAGCATCATTTGGAACAATCAGTGAAATCCAACTGATGTTTTTGTTGGTAGCCCCTGATCTTGAAAAAGATGCTTTACCATCTAGAACTGCTTGCTCCATCGCAGCTGAAATCTCCCATGGCACAGTACTCCATAATGATGCCCATTCGGCAATTTCTCCTTTGTCAAAATGCCAATAATTCACGTACACATCGATTGTATTTTCATCGATAACTTTGATTCCAATAATTGTTTGAATTGATTGGGAGACAATTGGAGTAAATTCTGCATCATACG
>NZ_AHJG01000267.1:0-23378 GCF_000241145.1 Candidatus Nitrosarchaeum limnium BG20
TCTGAGGTTACAAAACCAAAAGGCACATTGCCAAAAGGTGCAGAGCAACAACAAGTTTCATCAAACTCTGGCAATTCTGAAAAATCTAGAAAAGAGCAGTTAGAAGAATATGAGCGCGATTATCTAAAAAGAATTGAACAACAAAGAATAGAAGATGAACAATCATATCAAGAAGCAGTTGAAGATGCTGTTAAATCTCGAACTAATGCAACTCATAGTGCATTACCAAAAGGATTTGAACCAAAACCAACTCCTCCTGAGCAACCAAAGACTTCTAGAGGCACATTACCAAAAGGATTTTAATTTTCTATCCTTTTTCTTTTACTTATTTTTTTAATTTAATTTTAAAAAATCATCTAATACTTCTTTTGCATGTCCTGCTGGTTTTACCTTGGGGTATACTTTGAAAATTTTTCCTTTTTCATCGACCAAAAATGTACTTCTATTAACTCCCATGTACTCTTTTCCCATAAATTGTTTTTTACCCCAGACTCCAAATTGTTTTGATAATGTCTTGTCTACATCTGCCAGAAGTGGATATTTTATTCCCATTTTATCACAGAATTTTTTATGTGAATCAACGTCATCAGGACTAACTCCGATGATCTCTATCCCTTCTTTTTGGAATCTTTTATAATCTTTTGAAAATTCGTCTGCTTCTACTGTACAGCC
Source organism: Candidatus Nitrosarchaeum limnium BG20 (assembly GCF_000241145.1). Classification (NCBI taxonomy): domain Archaea; kingdom Thermoproteati; phylum Nitrososphaerota; class Nitrososphaeria; order Nitrosopumilales; family Nitrosopumilaceae; genus Nitrosarchaeum; species Candidatus Nitrosarchaeum limnium. Next base: position 673 of record NZ_AHJG01000267.1, read on the forward strand.
AGGTGTGAAATCTTTTGGATAAAAGTAAATTACATGTTTTTTGCCCTTAAAGTCACTAGATTTTACATTATTACCGTTTGAATCCCTTGCTTCAAATTTTGGGACTGTATCTCCTTCGCCTATCATGTTTTTAATCTTCATTCTATGGTTAATTACTTTTTGACTTTGTAATGTAACGTGTCGACTCCGAATGTTTTATATGGAAATTGAATTGGATTTCGCATAATGGTAAATCCAAGAGCATATCTTGCTGAAGCAATAGCAACATATGGGTTAGTCTTTTTTGGTCCTCTTTCTGTAATTTTGGCAATTTCATCGTTTGGTGAAACTCTTACAACTCAATCTGTTTTGTTTATTTCTCTTGCACATGGTGGTGCTATTGCTTTAATGGTCTATGCATTTGGTCATGTATCTGGTGCTCACATTAATCCAGCTGTGACAATTCCTATGATGATCACTAAAAAGATTGGAATTGTTGATGGTGTTGGATATATTATTTCACAATTAATTGGTGCAATTGCAGCAGCAGCTACTCTTAAAGTGATATTACCTGAACTTGGTGCTAAAGTAAATTTCGGAACTCAAGGTGGACCAAGTGATCTTATCAATAATAGTATTAGCTCTGGTTTTGCAATTGAAGCAATTTTGACATTCTTTTTAGTATTGGTGATTTTCATGACAGCTGTACATAAAAAAGCATCTCCAGGACTACATGGATTATCAATTGGTGGCATGGTATTTTTAATTCACCTAGTTGCTGTTCCGCTGACTGGAGCATCTGTAAATCCTGCAAGAACATTTGGCCCTGCATTAATTTCTGGTTTTTGGGAATTCCACTGGATGTATTGGGCAGCACCAATTCTGGGAGGAATCATTGCTGCTCTAATAATGAATTACGTCTATGTTAACAAAGCAGAAAAAGAAGCATAATTTTTCTTTAATTTAAAATTTAATTTATTTTATGACTATTTTCTTTTTTATCGTCTGTTATTTTTGAAAACTCTTTGTTAATCTCTTCATGTTTTTCTGTTAGCTCATCTAATTTTTTATTAACCTCATTACTATCTGCTTTATTTTCAGCAAGTTCTTCATATTCGGACATTAATTTTTTGTATTCATCTTGGAGTTTTTCGTAGTGTTCTTTTTGTGAATAATCCACTATTGGTTATGATTTGTCATCATTGAAATATATTATTACCAAGAATTTTTATCATGAGCTCAATTTTTTTGGATTTTATTTTGTTAGATTAGATGTTTTTTTGTGAAAAAAATCGCAAGCCAAATTAAGCCTAAATCCATCACTCTCTTTACTGGACTCGTTGCACAGCTTGGATAGTGCGAACGCTTGCGGAGCGTTAGGTCGTCGGTTCAAATCCGACCGAGCCCGCTTTACTTAAATTTCAGAGACTTATCAAAACTACGATGCTTAATACTTCAAGAATTCTCATACCCTTAATTGCGATTTTCATTATTTCTTCACTTCCAATTATGTCAATAAACGCAGAATTACCTCCTTTGAAACAACTAAAACAAGGACATCATGTCGATGTAGTTTGTGCCGATGGTTTTCAATTAGTATTAAAACAATCCAACGGTTCTCCAAAATGTATTAAATTATCTAGTGTTGAAAAATTAATTCAACGTGGTTGGGCAATTCATGTTTTAACTTATTCTGATGAGAATAACAACTCTGAAATTTTTACGATGGGAAAATATGATGTACAGACTGACACTGTTAATTATTCTGAATCTAATTCTGGTTATTTGGCAAGACCTGTGTCTGATGAATCTTTTCCAGGCGTAATCATGATTCATGAATGGTGGGGATTAAATAATAACATCAAAGACATGGCAAAAAAATTGGCATCTCATGGGTATGTTGTACTTGCAGTTGATCTTTATGGTGGACATGTAGCTACAACTTCTGAAGAAGCAAGACAACTTGTGACTTCATTTGATAAAGATAATGGAGTTCAGAATATGGATTCAGCAATATCTTACCTTGATGATAACTATTCTCCTGAAAGCATTGGTTCTATTGGATGGTGTTTTGGAGGAGGTCAATCACTCAATTTGGCGTTGAATAACCCATCTCTTAATGCAACTGTGATTTATTATGGTAGTCTTGTAACTGATTCTGACTCTCTTTCTGTAATTCATTGGCCAGTTTTAGGAATCTTTGCTGAATTAGATAAAGGAATTACTACAAACACTGTTCATGATTTTGAAAATTCATTAAACCAACTAGGAATTCAAAATGAAATAATAATTTATCCTGGGGTTGATCATGCTTTTGCAAACCCATCTGGTCTCAATTACGCTCCTGAAGAGTCTCAAGATGCATGGCAAAAAACACTTGAATTTTTAGATTCTAATTTGAAATAATGTGTTTTTTAGAATGTTTTTGTTTTTCTTAAAAAAATAGTTACCGCAATCATATAACATGCAGTTGCAATTATTTCTGACACCAATGATGCAATGTATGGCTCTATGTTAATCTCAAGAAAATAATACAAAGATGGCCATCTGATTCCAAGATAGATTATTTCGCCTACTCCAAACGATGAAATCATGCTTAAAATCTCTTTTTTAATTAAACTTGAACTCATTTGCTTGTATCTGTTTTTATTATCCAAATAAAACAAAACTGAAAAAATTCCAAAATACACCACGTATCCTGTTATTATTGTAATTGTTGTTGTAAGATGATTTTCATATCCTAATAATGATTGAGCAACAACTGCTGAAAGTGAAGCTGAAACTATAAAACAAATTATAAAATTCCTATTAATTTGAAGTAATTGCTGATTGACTTTCATGTTCTATTTTTCATCTAGTAACTATTATTTTATGTTAAACAAAATGGAGTTATATGAAAACTAGATGCGAATGGGCAAAAGATGATCTTAACATTGAATATCATGATAATGAATGGGGTAAACCTCAACACGATGATCGTAAATTATTTGAATTTTTGATTTTAGAAGGAGCTCAGGCTGGCTTAACTTGGACTACTATTCTTAAACGAAGAGAAGGATATAGAAAAGCATTCTCTGACTTTGATCCCGATAAGGTGTCAAAGTATACTGCACAGCATATAGAAAATTTACTAAATAATTCTGAAATAATTCGTAATAAATTGAAAATCAACTCTGCAATCAATAACGCTAAACTTTTTATAAAAATTCAAAAGGAGTTTGGCTCATTTGATAAATACATTTGGGGGTTTGTAAATCATACAACAATAACCAACAATTTCAAAAGACTTTCTGACATACCTGCATCCACGGATATTTCCAAAAAAATGAGTGATGATTTGAAAAAATATGGATTTAATTTTGTTGGTCCTACAATTTGTTATGCCTTCATGCAAGCTGTAGGTATGGTAAACGATCATACAAGTGACTGTTTTTTAAAAAAATCTAATACTTTTTAATAGAGAAAAATTAATCAAATTTAATTAAAATGAACATATCACAAAATACCAAAAAAGCATTAAATGATCAAATTGTTCTTGAGGCAAATGCATCTAATAGTTATCTTGCTATGGCATCTTGGTGTGAAAATGCCGGTTATTGTGGTGCTGCAAATTTCTTCTATTCACAATCTGATGAAGAGCGAACTCACATGCTAAAATTTGTTCATTATCTTAATGATATTGGAGGTTCTGCCACAATTCCTGCCACTAAATCCCCTGCAAACTCGTTTAAATCCTTAGAATCGATTATTCGAGCTGCGCTAAACAATGAACAATTAGTTACAAAAGCCATTTACAGTATAGTTGAAATCGCTCAAAAAGAAAAAGACCATTCCACACATACCTTTCTTGATTGGTTTGTTAATGAACAGGTAGAAGAAGAAAAGAAATTCGAAACAATTTTGCAAAAATTTGAATTGATCGGACGTGATAAGATTGCTATCCACGAGATTGATAAAATTTTAGGAAGCATGGCAAGTAAGAACTAATTTTTTTCGATTTTTAATTTTTAAAGTTTATAAATATTGTACTTGTAGAATCTTTATGCTATTTGGTGTCTTTGCAATACACAGTCCTGAATCATGTCCTCTAAATAGTGCTGCAAGCAAGAAAGTTTTTCTAAATTTGGAAAGTAAAATTAAATCAAATATGAAAAAATACCAAATTTTAAAAGTTGTTGGATTTTACATGTCTGTTTTAGAGCATGAGTGGATAATAATTTTAGATGCCAAAAGTGCACATGACATAGAACAACTTTGTATTGCAGTTGGCATATCTTCTCTTAGTACAGTAAAAATTGTCCCGATGAAAGACTATTCCGTAATAGCAAAAGCTTTGAAATCAAAAAAATAGATCTTTTAATTTAAAATCCTAAAATAATTAATACTGTATACTTCTTTAATGTTTTATGACTGTAACTGTTACAAAAATGCCGGGTGGTATAACTCAGTTATTTAATACAGAAACTGGTAGAGTGACTTACAAATGTAAATCTGAATCTGGATATATGTTAATAGAAGCATTTGGAGGAATTGTAAAATTTCATCAAAAAGGGTCAATGGCTACTGTTACGGGACATTTAACATCACTTGATTCGTGTAGTGTGCTTAAAGAAAATGACCCTAATTATAAAAATGCATTATCTGAAATAATTCAAGCAAAAAAACAATTCGCTCAAAATAAATCTGAAATGTTTCAAAAAGAAATTCAAGAATTGGAAAAAAAACTATCCCTGCTATAATCTGCTAATTGTTTACTGTTGTTTTTCTGTGTATTTTTCACATTTACACCCTTTTACTAGACACCGGCCATTCCCCTCAAAATGAATTGAATTATCATGGTAACATCCTATTTTTTTATTTTTACAGTTCATATGCTTAGTCTCTTTTATCGTATAATCCACATTACAGACAATTATAATTATACATGAGTCTTATTGTATGCGTTGGCTAACATCAAAAGTATCGGACATTTTTTTGTATTTATTGTTGGAGGCCTTGTTGCAATCATAGTAGGCTCTTTTATGATTCGTGGAACTATGCATATGTGGGATAAACCCAATTCAGAAAAAAACAAGGATAAAAATAATGACTAAAAAACAAGTTAGGTCTAGTTTCTTACATGTTACATGATTCATCAATAAGAAAATCTGTAGATGATTATGTCAAACTACGGATAAGAGAAATACCTTCTGAAATTCACCAAACTTTTCCAAATGTCAAAAAAATTTGGAAATGTGAAAATTCTGTAGATTTTCTTTATGGATATTATGTAGGTAAAATTGAAGAGGGTACTTTACACTATCTTCTAAAAGCAACACGGGCATCAGCAGGTGGATTTGTTGATATTTTTGAAATAAGAGGAGTAATAGAAACATACAGAACAGACTTGAAAAATTCTATTGAAAAAGCACTTTCTTAGTGAAGTAGAAATACTGCTTTAATATAGTGTATACATGGTAGGTCCTCAAGATGGTGGATTTGGTTTTGATCAATCAAAAAAATACACCAGTGTTGATAATATAGATCAGGTTTGTGTTCAATGTCAGGCTGGTCAACACAAAAAATGTTTGGCAAAATTAAAGCAACAGGAAAATTGTGAATGTGAACACTGCCTAATCTACGGCTAACTCTTTTCTAAAATCTTTTCAAATAATTCACAGATTAATTATACATTTTCAGAATTTGGAATTAATAATTAAGTAGATTCAATAATGTCTTTGTAGTTATTGTTAATGATGTCTACAATTAAAAAAATAATTAGTTGGATTGCTGTACTTGGTGGTGGAGTTACATTCTTCTTCTTCTCATTATATGCCGTAGATTTTATGCGATAGTTTGAAAATTAGTTTTGTTTTAACTTGTTTTTTGCATTAATTTTGTTCTAGTTTCTCTTTTAATCTCTCAAGTTCATTTTTAGTTTGTTCATGTTCTTTTCTTTCTTTTTCTAGTAATACTTGAACTGTTTCTATCTCTTTTTCTGCCATACTTAGTTTTGATTTTAATGAACCCACTACGACACTTGCTGCTTCAATAACTCCTTTCATCTCTTTCTTGTCTGCACCTGCTATGAATTCTTTTTCCTTAGATGTGAAAACGCTTGTTTCACCATCGTTATTTTGAATGTTTTTTTCCTCTTGTCTTGCATTGTACAATCTTGAAGTGATTGCCTCCAGATCTTTTTGTGCCTGAATTTGTTGTGCACGTATTTCATGCAAAGCTGATTGTTCTTCAATGACCTTATCATTAATTTCATTGTACTCTTTTGTAGTTTTTTCAAGATCTTGTTTCTTTTTTGATAGATTTGATTCTACTTTTTCAAGATCTTCTATCGATTTTTTATTTTTGTTGAATTTTTCATTTACATCACTTAATTTTAACTTGATATCATTATACTCTAAGTATATTGTATCTAGTTCCATCTTTTTTTGATTTATCTCTTTTTTTACTGACATCAAATTGCTTGTTGCTATGTCATACTCTTCTTTTACATCATGTAGTTTTTTAGTAATGTTTTCAATTTCATCTTGTTTTGTCCTGAAATCATTTTGTAAACTTTCCACTTCTGTTTCAAGTGATTCTTTTAAAATGATCTCTTCGCTTTTTTCAGATTTAGTGTCATTTGATTGCTCTTTTTTCTTTCCAAATAGACCCATAATTATCACAAAATTTCCCAAAAGATGAACGTTTCTTTAGATTTTCACTTTTGACCTGATGAACTTAAAGTAAAATCCGATTCCTCCAACAATGGCCCCTCCTACGAATGAAACTATTCCTAATTCTGGATGGTCTTGATTTATGTTTGGTGCTAAAATCAATAACATTGCACCAATAATTATCATTGTAAAACTTCCGCCCCCTCTTGTCTTATTATGTTCGTTATGAGGCATTTCTTAGATGTATTCTGAAACTGTTTTGGCTATCTTCTTTCTTCCTATGTCTGTGATCAGTGGACCTATTTTTGGTCCTCTTGAAGTACCTAGAATTATCTGATATAATATTTTGAAGAAATCTCTTGGTTCTACATTATTTGATTTCGCAATTTGATATATTACATTTTGAATGTCTTCTGGTTCTTTTTCTTCATTGAGTGCATCCACTAGTAATTTTAACACTTTTTTTATAGGTTCATCCATATTGATTTCAATTTTCTCTTGCTGATCAAATTCATCGGCAAATTTTCCTGCCATCTCAATTAGTTTTTCTATTTCTTGGTCTGGATTTTTGATTACTCCGTAATCTAGTAATTTTTTCATTACTCTTTCAGATCTGTCTTCTTTGAACATTTTCCCTAACTCCACTAATAATCTGTAATTTACATGAATTTTTGGTTCTTTAGGTGGATTCAGTAAATTTACATATTCATAGAGTCCCTTTGATTTTATTAATTTGGCTTGATTATCTACTTTGATCTTTCCAAAAAATATGTCTTCTAACTCATTATACTCGTTCATTAATGATGGAATATCTTCTAATCCTAACTCCCTTGCTCCTGTGATTCTTTTATACAAAAGTAATAGTATTGATTTTGGGCTTCCAAATTCTAACCATCTCTGTCCTGTTACCACATTGCCTAATGATTTTGAAATCTTTTTTCCTCCTTTATCCAAAAACATTTCATATTTGACATGATGTGGATGAGGAAAGTTCAAAATTTCATCTGATACCCAATCATTTACTTTTACTGAATCCATGATGTCTTTTCCATATGCTTCAAATCTAATGTCAAATGCAGCCCATCTTGCAGCAAATTCTACTTTCCAAGCTAGTTTTCCCAAGTCTTTGGTAATGTCTGCTTCGCCATCATGGTTGCATCCTTTGATCATTTTGGAGCCAATCTCTGCATCATGACACTTGTATCTTACTTTCTTTTCCTCTGCAAGATACTCAAACGCTTCTGCGGTATACAATCTATTACAGTTTGAACAAACTGGAAAATATGGAAGGAATTTTTGAAATTTTTCTTGACCTACAAGTTCTGAAATTTTATCACCAATCTTGGAACTGTTCTGCAAAATTGTGTGAATTTGGTCTTTTAATAATCCATTTTTGTATGTATCTCTTGCTCTTCTGAATTCATATTTTATTCCCATTTTGTCAAGGCCATCCAAAAGAATGCTACTCATATGCATTCCATAGGAATCATGACATCCAAATGGATCTGGAATTAATGATACTGGTTTTGCCAAATGTTCTTCTAACGAATTAGGAAACCCCTCTGGAATTTTTCTTAATCCATCTAAATCATCTGAATATGCAATGAGTTCTGATTTATATCCAAAATTCTCTAAAGCAAGTTTGACTCCATATGCTCTTACTGCATCCCCTAAACTTCCGATATGCGGTACTCCCGATGCCCCTAACCCACTTTCAACTCTTATAAGATCTAAGTTTCGACCTAATGTCTTTTCACGTTCTATTAATTCATGTGCAAGTTTGTCAATCCATGTTCCTTTTCCAAAAATTTCTTGTTCTGACATTTCTTTTTCCTAATTCAATGATTTTGTCATATATGGTCCATATAACGAATACCCTAATTTTTGATAATACTCTCTTGTTCCAACAGCACTTATGACTAATAATTTTTTTGAATCAAACTCTTCTTTGGAAATTTTTTCAGCCTCTTTCATAAGGTTTTTTCCAAACCCAGAATGTTGAATTTCTTTCTCTCCTTTCTCTCCGATCTTTAATGATTTTCCATACACGTGTAATTCCCTTACTATGCATGAATCTCTGCCAATCTCTTTTCTATGTGCAAGAATACTTGGTTTTCTCAATCTCAAAAATCCATAAATTGAATCATTTGTGTCCTCGTATGACAAAAATACTTCATTACCACCAGACGATTCATAATCAATTCTAGTTAATTTTGGTTCTGCTGTAGGTGCCTTTTTGGTTGACAACCCTGCTTCTCTGCATCTGATACATTTGCATGAAATTCCTTGATTGCTTAAATTTTGATGCACCATCTGTCTTAGATTTCCTGATTTTGGTCCTGCTATGATCTCATTTGATGATATCTCTCTTTGTACTCTCATAATTCGAACCCATTTTGGAATATTTTTCTTAACTTCTGTTAAAACTCTTATCATATCTTCATCTGAATATGGTGTGTACTCTTTACGTTTGTATTCATCATAGAGTGGTGTATTTTCAATTACAAGTGAAGGATAGATCTTTAACATGTCTGGTTTGAGACTAGTATCTTCAAACAACTTTTTGAAATCTTCAATGTCTCCTTCTGGAGTCATAGTAGGCAGTCCTGGCATCATATGTGCCACTATTTTATATCCTGCATCTTTTGAAATTTGAAATGATTCAACGACATCGTTGTAATCATGTCCTCTGTTGACAATTTTGTAAACTCTTTCTTGTAATGATTGCACTCCTATCTCTATTCTGGTAATTCCGTAATCTAACATCATATCAACATGTTTTTGTTTACAGTAGTCAGGTTTTGTTTCAATTGTAAATCCAACATTTCTTATTTTTGCATGTTCATTGTTTGACTTGGCTTCTTCTAGATTCTTTGAATCAACTCCATTTAATGCATCATAACAAGATTTGATAAAATTCTCTTGGTAATCTTTTGGCATAAACAGAAATGTTCCACCTACGATCACTATCTCCATTTTTGATGGATCATGACCAAACGCAACTAGTTTTTCAATTTTTGTTGTGATTTGGAGTTTTGGATCAAATGCATTCTCAATTGCATTAAGTGTTGATGGTTCTTTTCCTGTGTAACTATTAGGCGAATTGTACTCAATCCCTCCAGGACAGTAAGTACATCTCCCATGCGGACACGCATAAGGCTTAGGCATTAGTGCAATTATTGATACTCCTGAAGCTGTTTTGATTGGTTTTTTTAACAAAACTTTTTGTAATTTAGTAAAATCTGCATTTTTTACTGTCGAGAGAATTTCATGATTCCTTGGAATTCTTTCAAGAGCATATTTTGCGCATATTTTCTTAATCTCTTCTTTAACTTGTTTTTTAGTTGGTTCATTTATTGTTAAAAGATTTTGTGTGATTTCGGTACATGCTTTAGCAAATATCGGTTCTAACTTATTCATACTTGTATTGAATTCTGCATAAATCCATTAAATACCATTCCTGTGTTCAAATATACCTGACGGTGCTGATTGTCCCTACTATTTTTCTTCTGATGATTCAGTGCTCTTTTTTAGCTCTTTTTTATATTCCATCTTTAACCAAATTGGCGTAATGATAGTTGTAGCTGCTACCATGATTACAATGGTTGAATAAACATTTGAAGTTAAAACACCTGTTGATATTCCAACTCCTGCGACAATCAACCCTACTTCCCCTCTGGAGATCATTCCAATTCCGACTCTCATCCCCTGAGCTTTGCTTTTCAAAAAATACATTGCAGGTAATCCACATCCACCAAGTTTTGTAACAATTGCAATTATGATGACTACTCCGCTTAAAGCTAAGATTTCTAAATTTACAGCTCTGAGGTCTACCTGTGCACCGATAATTGCAAAAAATAATGGTGCAAAGATTAAACCAATTTGTCTGACATATCCCTCAACTTTTTCAAATACTTTGGTTGTAGAAAGTGCCATACCTACTGCAAATGCTCCCACGATTGGTGAGAGCCCAATAGACCCTGCAAGAGCTGCTGCTCCAAAAAATGACGCAGTTGCAATTCCTTCCACACTGCCTTTTGCCTTCCATAATCTTGGTGTGATTATTCTTGGCATAACTACAACAGCAGCTAGGAGCATTATTGCAAAGAATCCCAATACTTGGAGAATTGTAATTGTTACATCCATAATGTCTATGTTTGCTACTCCGCCATCACCTCCGGCAATTGATGTTACAACAGAAAGAACTGCTATTGCCAAAATGTCGTCAACTACTGCAGCACCTATAATCAAACGAGCTTCTGGAGTTTTTAATTTTCCAAATTCACTTAATACTTGAATTGAAATTGCAATACTTGTTGCCGTAAGTGCTGTTGCAATAAGCATTGATTGCAATGCATCAAAACCAAACATCTGAAAAGCTACCAACCCTGCAAAAAACGGTATCACTACCCCCAATATTGCAACTGTAAATGATGCTTTCCCACCTTTGAGAAATTCTTTTGGCGTCATTTCTAACCCTGCCATAAACAAAATCACGATTGCTCCCATTTCGCCAAGAACTCTGATCTCATTATTTATGTGAAGTAGAGGTAATCCATCAGTTCCGATAATATATGCCCCTAATGCAAAAGGTCCAATTACTATACCTGCAATTAATTCTCCCAACACAATAGGGAGTTTGAGCCTAAGAAATAGCTCTGCCATTAATTTTGCTGCAAATAATAAAATCCCTACTCCAATAATTGTTTGAATAAACTCTGCTTCTGCTGCCACTTTTCTCTCAGTTTAACTTCAATAATTGCTAATATAAGGCGATATTTGGTCGAAAATTTTTTCGTATTTGAATAATTATGTGATTTTAATAGAGTTCACAAAAACCCCCTTCTTTGATATTATCTGTCCTATTTCCTGACTTTCGATTTTATGTTTTTTGAAAATTGATTTGATCTTATCTCCTTGATCTTTTGGCGCTATGACGCAAAACCCCACTCCCATGTTAAATGTCTTGTACATCTCTTCTTGTTTTACCCCTTGCTCTGCTATTAATTCCATAATTGGAGGAATTTTTGGTAGGTTATCAATGTTGAATCCTATGTTTTTTAATCTCAATAATTTTGTAAATGCTCCACCTGTTATGTGGGCAAATCCATTAATTTTGCATTTTTGATTAATTTCTAAAACTGGTTTTACATAAATTTCCGTTGGCGTGAGAAGCGCATTCCCAATTCTTCCAACTTTTTTGACTTTATCTTTTACAGAATATTTTGATAATAATGCTTTTCTTGCAAGTGAATATCCATTTGAGTGAATACCACTACTTTTTGCTCCAATAATTATATCTCCTGACTTTATTTTATTTCCGAGCACGATTTCTTTTTTTGTGACAAGACCTACCACCATTCCTGCTAAATCAAATGAAAATCCTTTTCCTGTAATAACATCTGGCATTATTGCAGTTTCACCTCCTACAATCGGCATCGCTGATTTTTTTGCACCTTTTACTAACCCCTCTACAATTTTTTTAAAAATCACTTGATCATTTTTGTTTGCTGCGATGTAATCTACAAATGAAACAGGGGTTGCACCAATACATATTATATCATTTACATTCATTGCAACACAGTCTATTCCGATCGTATCGTATTTTTTCATTAAATTTGCAATTACTACTTTAGTTCCCACCCCATCTGTATGTGTGGCTAATAGTTTTCCTCCTGGAATTTCTACTATTCCGGCATAATGCCCAAAACCATGAGTTATTTTTGCCATTTTTTGGAGTTTATGGGTGGATTCAATCAGCCTTCCTATTGCTGCCTGACTTTGCTTGATTTTTGTAATGTCTACACCTGCTTTTTTGTAGGTTAAGGCCATAGTTTCATGCGTATTTGCTGTGAATAAAAGAATTTGCCTACTCCTTACATGTACATGCCAGCAAATTCTTCTCTATGTTTAACATATTTCTGAGATAGTTCCCCAAACTCCGAATTGATCCTTTCTTTTTCTTTCTCCAAATCTGTCGTATCAATTTGCATCTCATAAAATCTATTTAATGCCTCAATCAATGTTGCAGCAGCTTCAGGATCTGGTAGTGTCTTGTTTGCCTTTGCCAGTAATACTATTCCTTGAATTTTTCTTACAATACATTCGTTTAAAATTCCTCCAGGAATTCCTGTGATGAATCCTTGTGGAATCGCACTGATGTCTTTGTCTGCCATTGTTCTTACCAGATCTTCTCTTGCGGCACAGTATGCTTTACCATCATGTTCATCACTTGGTATTCCATCTAAGATTACCATTTCTTTTGAACCATGTTTGTCACTCCAATCTAGAATTGCTGAGACAATTGAATAGATTCCTTCCATTCTTAATGTGATTTCACAAATTATTGTACATATTGTGCCTTTTTTATTTGCATATACTCTAAAAGGATGACGTAACATTCCGTTTCTAAAAACTGTTGATGGCGGGAGATATTTTGATCTCATAAATCCTATCTCTTCCATTTTTAATTCTTCGATAATGTGGTTTACTGCTAGTGGTCCTACTAGACCTGCTCCCACAAATCCTGCAAATATTATGGGACTGTTGAGTTCTATTTTTTTTGTCTCAAATATTTCTGCTTCTGGAAACTCCTTTTGCATTATTTTTGTCGATTACTCTGTCTAATTACTTTTATGAATAAACAGATTCAACATTACTCTTCCTTTGTCAGTTATGGAATAGATCACATTTGCTCCGACTGCTTCTTTTTGTATAAAGTTGTAATCTACACAAAGGTGCAAATAATTAAGAAATGATCTTTTCATTCTTATCTTTGATTTTGTATACAAATCTGAAAACGTCATTGGGTTCCCTCTAAGTTGATACAGTAGTTTTAGAAGGGATAGTGTACTGTAATCTTTTGTTCTAGCTTTTACTGCATCAAGTATTTGGACATCTCGTTTTATAATAAAATCTTCAAACTGATCTGCTACTTCTACAGGTATGTATGTTAGTCTTGCTCGCATCATACCGTATGGTACGGTACATTACCTTATTAATGTTAAACTCGAGCTTTGTTGATCAATCTAGATAGTTTTTTTACACCTTATTTCATGCCTGTTTATTCAGAAAGGTATTTTTGTTAACCCTACTTTTCTGATTAAATTTCAGATCGCTACATTACATTTTTGTATAAAATGAATTGCCTCTTTTTCTAATAATGATTATTTGGATAATTACTATGCTCTAGGATTTTTGTATCTGAATTTATTGATTTTAATTAATTCTGCATATGACCCAAATTTTGATGAATCTGATATCTTATCTAATTCATCTTCTACGTCATTATCTTTGTCAAACTTTTTTAATATTTTATAATGCGTATTTCTTTCTGCAGGAGTTCTTCCAATTTCTTTTGACAGTCTTCTAATTTCTTTTGGTTTTATTAGCTGACCATGATTGGAACCAGCTGATGTTGAAATACTTTCATTGATTAATGTTCCACCAAAATCATTGGCTCCCCACATTAACAGCAATTGTGACATTTTTTGACCTTCTTTTACCCATGACATTTGGATATTGTCTATGTAATTATTCAACATGATTCTTGCAATTGCATGTGTTAGCAAGACATCATTTCCACTTGCACCCTGTCTTATTTGATCATGTGTTTGATGTTTATACATTGGAGCTTCACTATAGATAAAATTAAGTGGGACAAATTCCGTAAATCCATCTGTTTCTTTTTGAATCTCTCTTATTTTTGCAATATGGTTTACTCTGTCTTCAGGCGTTTCAATATGTCCAAACATCATAGTTGATGTAGTGTTGATTCCTATACTATGAGCTGTTTTAATTACCTCTATCCAGTCTTTGACACTAATTCTTCCCGGAGATATTTTGTCTCTTAATTTTTGATCTAATATTTCAGCTGCAGTTCCTGGTAGTGTGTTTACACCTGCCTCTTTGAGCCTTTTCAAATATTCTCTAATTGTTGTATTTGATCTTGATGCTCCGTATAGTACTTCTTCAGGCGAGAATCCATGAATGTGAATATCTGGAATTTCTTTTTTAATATCCTTACAAATATTCTCATACAAATTACCATCCATATCTGGAGGAAGTCCTGCCTGTATGCATACTTCAGTTGCTCCCAGTTGGTAAGCTTCTTTTGCTCGTCTAACTATCTCCTCTGTTGGAAGAAAATATCCCTCTTCTTCTCTAAAATCTCTACTAAATGCACAAAACCCGCATTGCTTGATGCATACATTGGTAAAATTGATGTTTCTGTTTACAACATATGTGACAATATCGCCAACTCGCCTTCTTCTAATTTCATCTGCCACAAGTCCTACAAGATGAAAATCTATTCCTGTAGTGTTATACAGTCTTAATCCTTCTGAAGATGATATTTCTTTGTCTGATAATGCCTTGTTTAAAATGTCAGAAACAACCGGATCTGAATTTTTTAGTAATCTGTCTAAGTTAATGCTCATTTCCAATACTCCTGCTTTACCAACCCTTCCTCATCTTCAATACTTTTCATCTTACCTCTTAACTCTTTGCTAATAAATGAAAAAAATTCTGGATACGTTGGAAATCTGCATTTTAATTCAAATCCTGCATCATTTGAATTTTTTTCAATTTTTTTGATTTCTGGCCAAGAAAATTCTGGATTGACATAATCTGGAGTCAATGGAGAAATTCCACCCCAGTCATTTATTCCAAGTGTTAAAAAACTCTGATATGACTTTGGAGATAAATTTGGAGGAATCTGAATATTCATTTTTGGCATAATTATTCTTGTTAAGGCAACAATTCTTTTGAAATAATTTTCATCTGTTGGTGGAGCATTGCTCATTAAGGTGTCATGTTTTGGCTGAAAATTCTGAACAATCACTTCTTGTATATTCCCATATTTTTCTTGCAATTTTTTTATTGCAAAAATTGAATCTATGATCTCAATCGGTGTTTCTCCAATTCCTATTAGTATCCCTGTTGTCATGGGTATTCCTAATTTGCCTGTATTTTCTAGAACTTCCAGTCGAGCCTTTGGTCGCTTACTTGATGCCAAATAATGCGGCATTCCTTTTTTTGTTAATCGGTCGCTGACATTTTCTAACATTATGCCCATTGAAACATTAGTTTTTTGTAATTCTTTTAGATCCTCTTTTTCTAAATTTCCTGCATTAGTATGAGGGAACAACCCTGCTTCTATTGCTAATTCTGAGGCATGAACTAGATATTCTGCAGTTGATTTGAATCCGTTAGATTTTAGCCAATCTCGAGCTTCTTGATATCTTTGTTCAGGAGCCTCGCCAGTTACAAACAAGGCTTCCACACATCTGTATTTTTTTGCAAGGGATAGTAGTTGTTTTATCTCTTGTTTTGACATTAATGATATTTTTTCTTCTCCCGGTTCTGCTTTGTATGTGCAATAAGAACAAGTGTCTTTACATAAATTTACAATATTGAAAAATGCTTTTTTTGAAAATGTCACAGAATCTTTTTTGAATTTTTTTCTCAACATTTGAGCTGCAGAAAATAACTCTTTGGGATTATTTTCTGAATTTTTGTATATTTGTATTATTTCATCTCTGGAGATTATTTTATCCTCTAAAACATTGTTTAAACTCTCAGAGCTTAACACAAGTTTGTTCAATAGTTGTTGTGCTTGTTTAGAGTATTTATTCTTGTATTGTTTTAATTTCCATTTGGTCTTTCTTCCAAGGTAATTGTAATGTTTGTAGTTCTACCATCACGTAAAATCTCTAAAACCATTTCATCACCAACTGATTTTGCCCTTTGTAGGTGTACTAAAATATCGTCAATCTTTCTGACTTGCTTTCCATCTACTGATAAAATAATGTCACCTCCAATTTGATAATTCAATCCATCAACTTGAACAGTTTCATTTGACCCATGTAATCCTGCTTTTGCTGCAGGACTATCATCGATAACTGAAACGATTAGAAATCCTACGGCATCATTTAGCTTTAAAACTTTAGCCAAATCTGGTTCTATGTCTCTGCCTGTAATTCCAATCCATGGATGATGATATTTTCCGTCTTGTATTAGACTTGGAACGATCTTTGCAATAGTTTGCGATGGAACTGCAAACCCAACCCCTGTAAATTCCCCTGTAGTGGATTGAATAGCTGTGTTAATTCCAACAATTTCTCCACGCATATTCAATAGTGGTCCTCCTGAATTTCCTGGATTAATTGCTGCATCTGTTTGAATTACATCTGGGATGGAATACCCAGATCCCGATGGTAAGAGTCTGCCTAGTTGACTTACAATTCCCGATGTCATAGAACCTGATAATCCAAATGGGTTTCCAATCGCTGCAATTGACTCTCCAACTTTAAGACTAGATGAATCTCCTAATGATAACGGATGTAATCGTGTTAGGTCTGCGTTAACCTTGATTACTGCAATATCTGTAAATTCATCTGAACCGATTA
The DNA here is from genome assembly GCF_000241145.1 of Candidatus Nitrosarchaeum limnium BG20. Lineage (NCBI taxonomy): Archaea > Thermoproteati > Nitrososphaerota > Nitrososphaeria > Nitrosopumilales > Nitrosopumilaceae > Nitrosarchaeum > Candidatus Nitrosarchaeum limnium. The sequence continues at coordinate 17,714 of NZ_AHJG01000267.1, forward strand.
AATCTGCATTATATGATCTGCCGTCAAGAAATGTGACAACTATATTTTTTGCATTTTTTACAACATGAGCATTTGTAATAATGTCTCCTTTTTTATCAAAAACAAAACCAGAGCCAAGTCCGCTTGTTCCATTTGATTGATCAGTTCTTTGAACGTTCACTCTTACCACTCCTGGCTCTGATTTTTCAAAAATATCAATTAACGAAAGATTTGTTGAATATGCTGGGGCTGTTTGAGTAACACTTGGGATTGATTTGTCACTTGTATTAATCTCAGATTTTGTTATTGCAGCAGGTGATATCAGAATTATTGCAAAAATTACTGCAACTACTGAAGCGCCTATTGCTGCTCCAACTAACATTTCTGATTTACTCATTCAAAATCGCTACTTGATTTTCTATCTAAAAGCATTGCTATACATTAATTGAATTTTGAATATGGTCCTTCATGAAATACTCTCTTCCTCTCCAAGAAACTGTGTTGTTTTTTGCATGAAGTAATCCTTTCAAAAATCCTAGTACTACCACAAAACTGCCAATTGGTGCAAAAAACACATTAATTATTTTTAATTTTAATAGCTTTTTGACTTCGATTATTGCTCCCAAATAAATCATAACTGATGCAATTATGGACACTGCCAACAAAATTGAAAATGATCCCTCACTTGATATTCCTATTATCGAATAAGCTAGAATTGGAAATGGCATAAAAAGTAAAAACAATACTGCAAAAAATATGCCTATTGCAATTTTTCCACTTTGAAGGTATAATGGAATCATTAACCTCTTTAACGCATTTAGTAACGTGATTCTGTCTCTTGCCCAAATTGCCTCAATTAGGTTGTCCCCTCTGACAATTTTCATTTTATGACCTGCCTCCTTGACTTTTTTTCCAAGTGCGCCGTCTTCAATAATCTCGTGCTTGACACCCTCATGCATTCCAACTGCCTCGTAAGTTTCTCTTTTGATAATGAAAAAACTGCCAAAAAAGTATGCTGTCTTCTTTGCAGGATCATTTACCCTAATTGCAGAAAATCTAGTGTGGAGAAATACTGAAATCATGGGAAGTGTAATTCCAGTCCAAAAGTCCATCACCCGCATTTTTGGGATTGCTGATAATGCATCTAACTTTGAAGAAAGTAAATTTGACACTGCAAGAGAAATTACATTCTTTGAATGTTTAGTATCTGCATCAGTAAATAACAAAAGTTCACCTGTTGCCATTTTAAATCCCTCCATACATGCCCAATTTTTTCCCATCCACCCATCTGGTTTTGATCTGGCATTAACAGGTATTATTTTGGAATGTTTTTTTGCATATTCTGAAATGATTTTATTTGTTGAATCATCCGATGAGTCATCTATTACAATAATTTCATAGTTTGAATAATCCTGATCAATTAGTGAATCTAAACATTTCTCAATAAATTCTTCTTCATTTCTTGCAGGTAAAATTATTGAAACTTTTGGATTATGATGATCTTTTCTTTCAAATTCATCTAGGTGTGGTGTTAATCTTACCGAATCTATCATGGATTTGATTAAAAATATCCAAGCTAAAGTTACTCCGATTAAAATTGCGCTTAAGGTATAATTCAAAACATCTAAAAACAAATCCATGAATATTATCTCTCTGTTTGCTCTTTGATTTTTTGTAATGCTTGTATTGTCCCATTTTCAATATGCTTTTTTATGACCCCTGTGAACATTCCCATCATACCTGTAAGTTTGATATCCCATTTAGCTTTCAAGATGGTTTTTTCGTCTATGGAAGTTAAAGTAATAATTTTGGTTCCGTCTATGATTCCTTTTGTAAATTTAATTTCTATCTTTTCTTTAGGTTCTATCTTTATTTCTTGCATGCATTTTTGATCTCTGAATGCTATTGTTACTTCTCTAGTGACATAGTTTCCATTTTTTGAAATATTTCTTACCTCTTTTGTCCCTTTCCAGAATTCTGGTTCCATATCCAAATCTGATACTATTTCCCAAACTTTGTCTATTGAGGCATTGATTTCCACTGAAACTTCGATTTCTGCCATCTTTTAGTCGTTAATTTCGCATTAAATATATTAGATTCCTATTGGATATTATATCGACTGTGATGGGCAACATGCCTAAAATCCAGAACAGTAACTCCAGTTCTAACGGCAATTGCCAAACTTCCGTCACAGTCAATTACCCTAAAAATGAAACCTTCACGATATATGCCAAAAATTGGAACATTTGACGGAGCAGGATTTTGGAAAAATGCCTATGCTCATCAACGTGGTAAGTTACTAAAAATAGTAAATGTCCCAGATGATCAAATAATTGAATTAGTAAATAAAAAATACATTGAGCTTCCCGCCGCATTAAAGTATGAGATTGAAACAAGCGGTATAGATAAAAAATCTCTAATGTAAAATTTCGAAATTCATTTTAAGCAGATAAATTAGTAATTGTTATGTCTTATGTGTCATATGATGATTTTGCAAAATTGGATATACGTGTAGCAAAAATAGTTTCTACGGAACCAATTCCAGGTAAGACTAGAATCATCAAAGGGGTAATTGATCTTGGTAATGAACAACGGAATGTAATAATTGGTGGTGCTCAGTATTACAACCCTGAAGATATAGTTGGAAAAACTGTAATTGTTCTTGCAAATCTAGAACCTAAAACTATGGCAGGAGTAGAATCAAATGCTATGCTTTTAGCAGCTGACGTTGATGACAAACCATTTTGGTTAACTGTAAATGAAGACATTCCATTAGGTAGTCCTATAAAATAATTAGAAAATAAATCTAATCTACGACTAGTCGTAGATCATCAAGTTTTTTTCTTCTAATAATGCATGTAAATTATTTACAGATCTGTATACGTCTGGTTCCTTTTTAGCCCCAGTGCATACAAGTTTTCCAGAAGAGAATAACAAAATGACTGTTTTTGGATCTAACATTCTGTGAATTAATCCTGGAAATTGCTCTGGCTCATACATGCTTCTAGGAAGTGTTCTAGCAGCCTGCTCAAGATGGATTTTTCCACCTAGGTTGATGGACGCGACTATGTTTTGAATTTCCACTGTTGCATCTTTTTTTACTTTAATTCCACCTTTTCGTAGTTTTTGTACAACCGTTTTTACTGCTTTTCTTGCCATTTCTTCAGATTTTGAACCTGTGCACACCATTTTTCCTGATGTGAAAATCAACGTGGCTGTCTTTGGACTCTTTAGTCTGAAAACCAAACCTGGAAATTGATCTGGATGATATTCTACATCTGGAAATGTTCGTGTTATTTCATTTAGGTCCATCTTCTGATCTACAGAAGCAGATGCTACAACATTCTCTACGCTTACAATAGGCTTTGTCTGTGGCATATTCAGGTTTTTTCTATCTTAACTATAATAAAAGCACTCGCCATTTTTTCACCTTCGAGTAGATATTTTTTATAATTTATTGAGGGTCACTTTAATTCCAAGTTCAGATTATACGAATGATTTAATTTGGATCTACCTTGCTTTGATTTTATTGGATTTTACGAATATTGATTTTGATCAGCTATTTGGAACAAATGATCAATCCAATCCTATCATGATGCTAATTTGGATTCTTCCTATTTTCATTTTTGTATTGTATGGTCAAAGAATTCAATTAGCTGTTACATCAGGGGAAATAAAAAAGGGGATAAAAAAATTAGATGAATACAAAACACAATCTAGAACTGAACTAATTGATTACATTAAAAAAAATATGAATCCAAAAGACGATCCTACAAAAAAAATTGATCGTTTTTTAGATTATTTTACTATAATGCCAGTTGATATGGATCCAAATGGAATCGTCAGTAAAGTCAGACATATTGTAAGAGCCCGGGAAGATTATTCTAGAGAGCATGTTAGATCTTTATCTCCTCAAACATCTGATATTGAATTAAGTAAGATTCAAACATTATTAGAAATTGCTACTTCACTTCAAATGATTTACAAAGTAATTAATCACATGTATTTGACTGCCAAAAAACAAAATAACTATCCATTAATTTTACCGCTTCAAATGATCATGCCCTTTTTACTAGAAGAGGCTGAGGCAATGCAAAAAGCAATTCCAGCATTTAAAACATGTCAGCCAATTGGTGATGGGATTGGGCCTATGGTTGTAGGCAAAATGATGCTTGATACAAAAAAAGAATCGATTGCATTTCAAACTGTTCTTGGGATGACTGATTATTCTGAAAGAAAATTGCTTTTGTTAAAAGCTGAAGGACCTGCCTCTACTGTTGGAAGACCTGGAGATGCAGTTGAGAAAATTGTCTCAAAAGACAGACCTGATATGATAATTATGGTAGATGCATCTCTGAAAATGGAAGGTGAGGAGTCTGCAACCACTGCACAAGGATTCGGTGCAGCGATAGGTGGTATTGGAACTGAACGATTTCAAATAGAAGACATTGCAACAAAAAATAATATTCCTATTTTTGCAATTGTTGTAAAACAATCAGTAAAAGAAGCAATTACTTTGATGACCAAAGAAATAGCAGACAAGGCTGAAAATGTACGCTCACAAATTTATGAAATGATTGATGATAACACAAAACCTGGTCAAACCATTTTGTTAATTGGAGTAGGAAATACAATGGGTGTGCAGCAATGATGTTCTCAAAAGAGAAAATTACTATTGCATATACTTTAGAAAAGTGCAAGCAATGTGGTTTTGAAAGAAAAAGAAAATTTAAAGAGGGTGATTTTCTTTTTGCTGAAACCACCAAATGTGATTCTTGTAATGGAATTACTATGATAGAAAAAATCTTTGGCGAATCTATTGAGAAATAGTTGTAACTGTTACCCCGTTTTCATTTGGAATAAACGTATGTTCTGCCTGCGCTACTTTCTGTTCATTTATCTCAATTAATACTGGATATGCTTGAACAGATTTTTTAGAAATAAGATGTTCTAATAATTCTCTAGCTTTCTTCTCTTCCCATTCTTTTGTAATCCATCTTAATGCAAAAGGTAGCATATTGAATTTCTCCCAAATGTAATCTAGTAGTTTATCTGCCTCCTCGTTCTTAGTTTTTTTTCTTGAACTTAATGCAAATATGTTTTTTATTTTTCCATTCCTTACAAATCCCCCACCTTTTTCTGTTGTTACAAATGGTTCACATGCATACGCTGTATTTTCTGCTAGAGTAAATCCTCCAATTGACCAGATATTTGGAATAGATCTTCCTGCATGTATTGTATACTGTTCTAATGAATGACCGCTAAGATTTGCAATTGGTTTGTACCCGTTCTGTTTTATTGTTTTTTCTATAGTTCTTCCTATATCGCTTGCTTTGACACCCACTTTTATCATTGACATTGCATTTCCAAGTGCTTCCTCGGCGGTCCTGATTAGTCCTTCATATTCAGCATCTTGACAAACTGTTACTGCCGTATCTGCAATATACCCATTAATTTGTGCTCCAAGATCAATTTTTACCAAATCTGATTCTTTGATAACTATTGGATCATTTGGTTCAGCCGTATAGTGAGCTGCAATTTCATTGATACTTGCATTTACCGGAAATGCACATTTTGCACCTCGTTTTATAATTTGACTTTCTACTTCTTCACAAATCTCATAAACTGTTTTTCCAACCCAATTTTTCTCTCTTACCATTTCTCTTACTTCAGCTGCAATTTTTCC
>NZ_AHJG01000266.1:0-3591 GCF_000241145.1 Candidatus Nitrosarchaeum limnium BG20
CAAAAACTTGTAGTACGGAATACAGAGTTTCTATCAAAATTATTCCAACGACAATTCTTCCACCAGACTTGAGTTTATTTTGGCATAGTTTTACAATTTCTTCAGTATCTCCTCCGGTTCCCCCAATGAATATGGCATCAGCTTGCTCAAGTTCTGAGATCTTTTCTTTTGCATTACCTAATATTACAGAAATATTTTTCAAACCAAATTTTGTAATATTTTTTTAGTTAATTCAATTGCATTTTCATCATAATCTATTGCAATAACTTTACCTGTTTCAACTTGAATTGCTGCTTCAATCGATATTGAACCGCTTCCACATCCAATGTCATATACTATATGTCCTGGACATAGTCTAGCTTTACTAATTTGGATTGTTCGTACTTCTTCTTTTGTTATTGGTACATTTTCAGTTCTCTCAAAGAGATCATCTGGAATTCCAGGTGTTTTAAAATTCCACATATGACCAAAGATCCATACTTATGAAATTGGAGATGTAATACCTTTTGTGATTGTACCTGCATGTACAATTGTATATGTAAGAATCCAGACAAACAAGTAAATGAAAATATAACTTCCTATACCTTGCATTACAATCTTTTTTCTATCAGATGAGGGTAATTGTATCTTCATTGATTTTGCAACAAATATTGTTCCAATAAACACTATAATCATAAATACAATTGATGCCCATCTTCTCTCTTCTCCTTCTATATCTTCAAAGAGAAAAGTTGCAAGTGTACCTGCAATCACTGCACATCCAACTCTTAACCAAAATAGTCTATCTAACTTTTTGTCTTTCTCACTTTTTTCATCTTGACTCTCTACAGGCTCTAAATTATCATTACTAGAAACGCTTGATTCAGTCTCTGGAATCTCATTGTTTTCCTCTTTGATTGATTCTTTTTTTGAATCCTCAGGATCAGGAGTTGGTGCAGATTTCTTTTTTTTGAATTTTGCCAAGTAAATTTCTAGGTTGACTCTGCTTAGCCTCGTTTAAAATCTTTGGTCAAAAAATGGGCATAAATTAGAGTAAGAGTATAATTTCAGATGCAAAATAGATCGGTGTGACTCTTGCAGGAATAGAATTACGTTATTTGGTAAATCAAATTTCAGAAGCAACACAGGATTACTATGTTAGTAACATCTATGGTGTGACAAAAGACAGCATATTATTCAAACTACATCACACCGAAAAACCTGATATCTATATGATGATATCCACTTCTGGTGTTTGGTTAACATCTGTAAAAATTGAACAAATGGAGCCAAATAGATTACTTAAAAGATTAAGAAGTGATTTACTTAGATTAAAAGTAAAAAAGATAGAACAAATTGCTTCAGAAAGAATTGCATATTTTACTTTTGAGGGATTTGATAAGGAGTTTGTTATTGTTGGAGAATTTTTTGGTGATGGGAATATTTTGTTATGTAATAACGAGATGAAAATTCTTGCTTTACAGCACTCAATTGATGTAAGACATAGAAAGCTTGGTGTTGGTTTAGTGTATACTCCACCTCCACTAAATGGATTGGATGTAATTGATGTAACAGAATCTGATTTTGAAGAATTAAAAACAACAGATTTGAGTGCAGGAAAATGGTTGGGTCGAACATTAGGATTACCAAAAAAATATGTCGAAGGTATTTTTGAAATAGCAAGTATTGATTCAAAAACTATGGGAAATGTACTGACATCAGATCAAATAAAAAAGATTTATGATACTACAAAAAATATTGTAACAAATGTTGTTACAGGTAAACATGAACCTGTAATTATTAGAAATGAAAAAACAGAAATCATACCTGTCAGACTGGGAAAGTTAGATGATAATTGTACTCCTGTTAATAGCTTTATAGAAGGACTAGATACTGTTTTTACAGAAAATCTTGTAGAAATTGGTAAATCAATTCAAACTGGAGGTTCAGATAAGAAAATTAAAGAACTTGAAAATCAAATAGCAGAACAAGAGAAAGCAATTGAAACTGTAAAGGAAAAATCAAACCACATAACTAACGTTGCAAATTCACTATTTGAGATGATCTCAAAAGGAATTATATCAATTGAAGACTCACGAGCTAATGAAATTTTATCTATTCATAATTCTAAATTAGTAAAAGAGAAAGGAATTACTCTTATTATTATTGATGATGAAAAAATAAAGATAAATGCGCAATCTGCATTGCAATCAATTGCATCAATATTATTTAATGAGGCCAAACGAAAATCAGGTGCAATAAAATCAATTGAACAAATTAAAATTAACACACAGAAAAAACTAGTAAAATTACAAAATAAAGCAGAAACAGAAAAAGAATCAGTTACATTTGCAGAGATTAGAAAAAAGAATTGGTATGAGAGGTATAGGTGGTTTTTTACTTCAGATGGAATTTTAGCAATAGGTGGTAGAGATGCACCGTCAAACTCGGCAGTAGTAAGAAAACACTTGGGGAAAAATGACAAAATATTTCATGGTGATATTTTTGGTTCTCCTTTTTTCATTCTCAAGGATACAGAAAATCCACCTCCAGCTAGTTTGAACGAAGTTGCTCATGCAACTGTCTGCTTTAGTAGAGCGTGGAGAGAAGGAATGTATGGTGTAAGTGCATTTTGGGTAAATCCTGAACAAGTAAAAAAATCAGCTCCTAGTGGACAATTTCTTCCAAAAGGATCATTTACCATAGAAGGACAAAGAAATTTTGTAAAGATATCCACTCTCAAGTTAGCTGTTGGACTAATGCCACAAGGAGATGATTTTGTTGTGACATGTGGTCCACCTGAACCAATAAAGAAAAATTCTATCTGTTATGCAATAATTGAACCGCATGGATTAGAAATGGTAGATGCTGCAAAAAAAGTCAGACTAGAATTTTTAAAATTAGAAGAAGATATTGTAAAGAAAATCAACATTGATGATTTTGTTCGTGCACTTCCAGCTGGGGCAAGTCAGATTACAGAAGTAGGTTTAGGGGATGCTTCTTAAAATAAGTAACGAACCAAAATTTTTTGTTGATGCAATGTTGGGAAATATTGCAAAAAAATTAAGATTGATGGGTTATGATTCAAAATATTTTTCAGATATTGAAGATGAAAAATTAGTCGATATTGCAAGAAATGAAAATAGAATAATCATTTCAAAAGATAAAGAATTAATTAAAAAAACGCAAAAACTCAGACTAAGATCAATTCATATCATAAAAAATGAAGAAATTGAACAATTTGTAGAAATAATTACTAGAGAAAATTTGAAAAGAATTCAAATTAATGGAAATACATCAAGATGTCCCCAATGTAATTCATTAACTAAACAAATAGATAAAAACAGTATAAAGGAAAATATTCTCAAGGTATTTTTAATTCAAATGAAAAGTTTTGGAAATGTGAGTGTTGTAATAAATTTTATTGGGAAGGTACACATATTAAAAATCTACAAAAGTTTGTAGGTAATATTAATGAAAGATTACAATAATTTATCAGAAAATGATGGTAGTGTTCTTGTAAAAACTGCTAGAAAAGTTGTTACTGAATATCTTAAAAATAAAACAAAATTAAAACTAGAAAAAGAATTTAAAAATAATTTTTCTTTTAAA
>NZ_AHJG01000265.1:0-1339 GCF_000241145.1 Candidatus Nitrosarchaeum limnium BG20
TTCCAATACTTATTGCATCAACTACCAATATTCCAATATATCGTTCTTCAAAAATTTGAAGAAAAGGAGTCAAAACAACATTACTAATTGATAGCATCACATAGTAAGATAAGGCTCTACCACACCAAAATCCAATATACAGCCCAATACTTTTTGATTTTATTAATCCATAAGTGATAAAGAGCATATTGCTAGGAAGCGGAGTTGCTCCAAACAAAAAAGATGCAAGAACATATCCATATTTTTTTCTATTTAGAAAATCTCCAATAATATCAAGATTAGATTGTTGTTCTGGTCCTACAAATTTTCTAAAATAGCCACTGATGAATTTCAAAATGAATCGTCCAACAGTTGCACCAGTTGCACCAATAATTGAAAGGAGTATCAGATTCAAACTAGGATCAAGTGCATAAAATGAGGACAAAATAATCCAGGTTGGTGGCATTAGAATTGGGGATGCGTTTACACCAATCAGAACAAGAAAAACCCCAAAATACGAAAATTCGGCTAAAATCTCAAAGATATCCATGGTCTTCTTTTTGAGTGGATTTTTTTATTTCTAAACCCTTGGATTGCCATTTATTCATGAAAAAATCGTGAAATGATCGTAAATTATCTAAAAATTTCATAAATTTCAGATCATTGATCAAAAATTGGAAAAAATTGGAACAATCATTCAATATACTTATAAGCAAAATAGACGTATAGTTCCTATGTCTGAAGTAAACTGGAAATGTTTTAGATGTAATCTTTCATTTAAAGATGAAAACATAGCAGACATACACAAGAAAATTTCAAATCACTCTATCACTAAAATAAAACCAATTGTAGCATAATTTTCAAAATAATTTAAAAAATTTCTGATTCCATTGAAAATTATAGTGCAGAGGGTGGGATTTGAACCCACGAACTCCTGAGAGAAAGGATTTCCTATTTTTTGAGGATCTTGAGTCCTTCTCGGTTGACCGGGCTTCGATACCTCTGCAATGAGATTGAATATTGACCGATATTTTTCGATTGCTATTGGAATAAAATTTAGAAAATGATCGTAAATTAACAGTATTTTCAAAATTTTACTTCTAGTTTTTGGAAATAAATGGATGAAAATTTAGAATGTTCAAAAATAGATGCAATAACTAAAAACACACTAAATACGAGTGGTTAAAAAAAGAGTTTAGAAAGATAAAGTATTGAATGTTTTAAAGATTAAAAGATAAATTAAAAACATGATTGATGTTTAAAGTTTAAAAAAAATAAAAATCAATCACACTAATTTTTGATTTGTGTGATTGGATTTATCCAAGATTGGATAATGTTTTTATTCAAATCAGCAAATGCA
>NZ_AHJG01000264.1:0-1339 GCF_000241145.1 Candidatus Nitrosarchaeum limnium BG20
TGCCGATACTTATTGCATCAACTACCAATATTCCAATATATCGTTCTTCAAAAATTTGAAGAAAAGGAGTTAAAACAACATTACTAATTGAGAGCATCACGTAGTAAGATAAGGCTCTACCACACCAAAATCCAACATACAGCCCAATACTTTTTGATTTTATTAATCCATAAGTGATAAAGAGCATATTGCTAGGAAGCGGAGTTGCTCCAAACAAAAAAGATGCAAGAACATATCCATATTTTTTTCTATTTAGAAAATCTCCAATAATATCAAGATTAGATTGTTGTTCGGGTCCTACAAATTTTCTAAAATAGCCACTGATGAATTTCAAAATGAATCGTCCAACAGTTGCACCAGTTGCACCAATAATTGAAAGGAGTATCAGATTCAAACTAGGATCAAGTGCAGAAAATGAGGACAAAATAATCCAAGTTGGTGGCATTAGAATTGGAGATGCGTTTACACCAATCAGAACAAGAAAAACCCCAAAATACGAAAATTCGGCTAAAATCTCAAAGATATCCATGGTCTTCTTTTTGAGTGGATTTTTTTTATTTCTAAACCCTTGGATTACCATTTATTCATGAAAAAATCATGAAATGATCGTAAATTATCTAAAAATTTCATAAATTTCAGATCATTGATCAAAAATTGGAACAAATTGGAACAATCATTCAATATACTTATAAGCAAAATAGACGTATGGTTCCTATGTCTGAAGTAAACTGGAAATGTTTTAGATGTAATCTTTCATTTAAAGATGAAAATATAGCAGACATACACAAGAAAATTTCAAATCACTCTATCACTAAAATAAAACCAATTGTAGCATAATTTTTAAAATAATTTAAAAAATTTCTGATTCCATTGAAAATTATAGTGCAGAGGGTGGGATTTGAACCCACGAACTCCTGAGAGAAAGGATTTCCTATTTTTGAGGATCTTGAGTCCTTCTCGGTTGACCGGGCTTCGATACCTCTGCAATGAGATTGAATATTGACTGATATTTTTCGATTGCTATTGGAATAAAATTTAGAAAATGATCGTAAATTAACAGTATTTTCAAAATTTTACTTCTAGTTTTTGGAAATAAATGGATGAAAATTTAGAATGTTCAAAAATAAATGCAATAACTAAAAACACACTAAATACGAGTGGTTAAAAAAAGAGTTTAGAAAGATAGAGTATTGAATTTTTTAAAGATTAAAAGATAAATTAAAAACATGATTGATGTTTTAGGTTTAAAAAAAATAAAAATCAATCACACTAATTTTTGATTGGTGTGATTGGGTTTATCCAAGATTGGATAATGTTTTTATTCAAATCAGCAAATGCG
>NZ_AHJG01000263.1:0-3105 GCF_000241145.1 Candidatus Nitrosarchaeum limnium BG20
GATAGAGGAGGGTAAACGTTTACGTGAATATGGTAAAAATGTAGTTGTAAAAGTTCCGATGACTCCTGATGGTTTGAAGGCTTGCAAGTCCTTTTCATTACAAGGAATACCTGTTAATGTTACGTTAGTTTTTTCTCCAAATCAAGCATTACTTGCTGCAAAATCTGGTGCAAAATACGTCAGTCCATTTATTGGTAGATTAGATGATATTGGTCAAGATGGGATGTCTTTAATTCAAGACATTAAAACTATTTTTAAGAATTATCCGGAATTTAAAACTCAGATACTTGTTGCAAGTATTCGTCATCCAATGCATGTGATTGATGTTGCAAAAATTGGTGCAGATGTTGTTACTTTACCTCCAGCAGTTTTAGATAAAATGTTACAACACCCCTTGACTGATATTGGACTAGAAAATTTTCTATCCGACTGGAAAAAACTAAACAGCAGAATTTAATCTATAAATCCAAAAAATAACCACTTTTAATTTTCTAGTTCTATTCAAATGAATTATTTTACTATAGTAATAGGTATCTTTGATTTATGAAGTAAATAATTTGCAACACTTCCAAGAAATACCTCCGCACCAGGATTTGGTCCTCTTGAACCTATTACAATAAGATCAAATTTCTTGGTTTTCAAAAAATCAAAAATTGTTTTTCCAATATTTTCTCCTTTTAGAATTTTTCCTATAAATATGACTTTATCTTTCATTACACTCTTTTTGGCTTCTAAAATTATCGATTCTGCTTCTTTGGTATTTTTTTTCTTAATTTCAGATGAAACTGGAAAATGAAATCCTAGTGAATACCTGACAACATTTATGCCTATAATTTTTGCATTTGATGATTTTGCAATAGTTGAAGCTAATCTTAATCCCTTTAACGATGATTTTGAACCATCAAGTGGGACTAGTATGTTTTTAATTTTTTTCAATGATGATTTAAAATTATCTTGCTAATTAAAGATGATTCATATTTTCAGTTTCTTGAATGGTATCTTAAATAATATGAATAAAAATGAAAAATAAGGTTTTTTATGATGAACCTTTGTTAGTGCTCTTTCTAGAACCTGTTCCTCTACCCGTAATTCTTGTCATTCCTTCAGTTGAAGGTCTAGGTTTTGATTCAGGTAAATCTCCTAATCTTTTTGCACCTGTACCTCTGCCTGTGTGAACCATTCTATTTGCTGCTTGTTTTTTCTTCTCTTCTTGGACTTTTTTATATGCATCTCCCGCCCAAGCTTTTTCTCCGTCATCGATTTCCTTTGTTCCGGTACCTCTACCTGTTCTAATTCTAATTTTTCCCATAATTGTAATTACTTTATCTTGTATTTAATTAAGCTCATTTTACTATAAAAAATTTTGAGGATCTATTAGTATCTTCTAACCAATTAACGATAACACCATCAAATTTTGATGATATCTTCTTAATCTTTTTGAAATTGTGATTTGATATATTCAAAAAAATAACTCATTGTTTTTTCATTTAATTACTATCGCTCCAATTTTTTCTATTGAATTTTTTGTAGATTCACAATTCATCTCACTTTATGAACAAGATCTCAACAAATATTCATGTTAATCTTCATCAGTTGTAATTTCAGATTCTAAACTTACCATTAATTATGGTATAAATTAATCTACATGAACAATAACTGGATTAAATTTTTTTTCACTTATTGATCCAGCCAAGTTTTCTAAAATAAATAAACATTAGAATTACTGGTATTAATGATGCTAGAATTATAATGATAAATGATGTATATGGACCAAAAACTGTAGAATGATCATTTATTCCTCCAGGCAAATTTATGTTCATACCATAAAATGTCCCAATTACCGTACCTGGTATTGCAAATGTGAAAATAATCGTTAATGCTGCTAGTACTTTGTTTGTTTTTTCAGTACTAAGCATGAAATCTGTATCTTTGTAAATTTCCATGGTTTCTCTTGACTCCTCAAGTGTTTCAATCACTTTATCAATATGGTCAATCACATCATCAAAATACAATACAATATCTTCTTCATATGAAAATCTTTTAATGTTTTTAGCAATTTCTAACACAAATTTTTTCAATGGATTTGCTATTCTTCTCATTACATTGATCTCTCTTCTAAGTAATGCAATGCTTCGTGCAGCAGACTTTGTCTCATCAAATACTTCATCTTCAAGATCATCTAAATTTGCAATAACTTTTCTTGATATGTGTAAAAGATCATCAACTAAAATATCTATTATCTCATGAAGTAAATTACCAGGTAATTTTCCAAGTAGTCTTTCTTTTCTTTGTTGATCTGAATCATTTTTACAAATACTTACCAGATCAACTAATGGCTTCAAGTCTCCTTGATGAACAGTGACTAGAAAATCTTTTCCAATAAATATTGACAGTTGACTGTTTCTTGAAATTCCCGGCTGTCGTAATAGTGAAGGAAAATGCAATATCACAAAAAAGTGTTCATCATAACTGTCTAATTTTGGAAGTTCTGACTTGGTCATACAGTCTTCAATGTTTAATGCATTGAAATGATACTGTTCTGATACTTTTTCAACATCACTTCTATCTGGATTTTGTAAATCTATCCATAAAAATTTCTTACCTTGAATTGTTTCTATTTTTCGTTCTACTGTAGAACTTGCTGATTTTTTCCCAACATGTAATCTATTGGTGATAAATCCTCTTTTCAAGTTGAATGATGACTTTTTCTAACAAATTTAAAGCGATCGATTATTTTGATCAACTGTTTTTTTCAATTCATATGAAACAATAATCTATTGTCAATTTTCAGATTATTTCCATGGCAGTAAGTAATTAACTCCAACCCATGTAAGTCCAATTGTTATTGCCATGGCTATCCACCAAAATCTCATGTTTATAATTTTCAGTGGTTAATAATAAATCTACAGGCTCATTTTCATCAAGCTAAAATCAAAGATTATTACAGGACAAATAATTTCTTTTTTTTGTGGCCCTCGTAGTACAGTGGCTAGTATAGGGGACTGTGGATCCCCGGACAGGAGTTCGATTCCCCTCGAGGGCCCATACCTTTCAGTTTAATTTTCTGTACTGTATAGGAATCTTTTCAGTATTTGAAATTCTACT
>NZ_AHJG01000262.1:0-3098 GCF_000241145.1 Candidatus Nitrosarchaeum limnium BG20
TGAATAAATTCAAAGAACTGAAATCAGGTACAAAAATAGTAACAATCTGGGGACCATTACCAAATTCTCTTCCTGAAAAAGTAGAGTTTCCATACATAATTAACCAGACTCCGTTTAAGAAAACAAATAGTCTACAGGAACAGTTGTTAGCAGTTTTTGGTGTAAAGTGTATAAATTTTGTAACAGCATGGGAATTCGCAGAAAGATACACTAAAGCAATAAGTACGCCTGAAATTGGAAATGATAGATTTCTAACGATTATTCAGACTCTAGTGATTTGGATTAATGCAAGAAATTTAGGAGTTGCATGTGGAGATGATATTCCAGAATCCATTCAAACGTACATAGATATTATGAAGACACATTTTGACATAGATTTTGAACATCTTTTGAAATAGTTTTTGTGCAATCCTTTTATTTTATGTAAATCAAATACAATTATGATAGACAGAATAAACATCAATGTATCTGCTGTAGATTATGATAAAACAGGCAAGGCAATTTCCCAACAACTTTCTCTTTTAGAAGAAATGGTTCACGAACAGGAAGGGTTTGTAATGACAGATTCAGAGTTTGCTTTTGGTTGGCACTTTTTTGTTGTAAGTGTGAATAAGAGATTAGTTGAAAAACTTGTTGATCAGATGGGGATAGATTTTGAGCGATTAAAGGGAAAAGGCGTAGAAAAAAAATTTCTCTCATGGCTTACAAATAATTTGGAAGGCAAGTCACCCAGATTCAAACTTGCAATTAAAGAAGAGATGGAATCTAGTAAATATGGCATTTTTTAAAAACTATGTAGTTCTTTGAGTGGTATAGAGGTTTTAGTTTGAATCCATAGATTTTGTTTAAAAGGAATCTAGATGTTGGTTGTTACTAAACAAAAAGAAAAAGAGGGAATGGTTTGTTTTATGGTAGTGTTGAATTGTATGTTGTTCCAGAGTTGACTGCACTAATTGGTTTTTTCATGCTGTGAGGAACAATAACTTGTATTGTGCCGCTGCATGTTCCATCATGGCCATCACTTGCAGTCATGGTAATCTCATAAACACGTCCGTCCCCAGTACCTGATCTTTCAGCTCTTACTTGACCTAATGCCAAGTTTGCGTCTGGTGACGTATCTCCATCTCCAAGGCCGTTTGTTGGTTCATCTTGGAATATACTACTAATTGTAACTGTGACTGTGTCACCGTCTACATCAGAAGTATTCATTGTAGCACCAATTGAAACCATTTTGTGGTTTGGTGGCCAAATGTAGGGAGTTGCTGTTGGTGTACTGCATTGTGGTGGATCATTTACTGGTGTAACAGTAATGGTAACCGTAGCAATGTTGCTATTTGTAGTTCCATCATTTGCTACAAATGTGAATGAGTCTACACCGTTAAAGTTTGTATTTGGAGTATACGTGTATGTACCATCTGGATTAACAACTATCGAGCCATTTGAAGTTGGTGTGTTTAGTACAAACATTATGGAATCTCCATCAATATCATTTCCTGTAACAAGTCCATTTACTGGTGTATCTTCAGGAGTAGTGTTGGTTCCATCATTTGCTGTTGGTATATCGTTTACAGGTGTGACAGTAATAGTTATTGTTGCTACGTTACTATCAAATTCACCATCATTTGCCTTGAACTGGAATGATATTGTTCCAGAGAAGTTTGCTGCTGGTGTGTATGAGAATGTTCCATCAGAATTGAATACAACCCCAGTAGGTGTTGGACCTACTATCATGTATGATAAAGAGTCATTTTCAGCATCTGTTGCAACAGCTGATGCACTCAATGAACCATCTTCTGGAATAGTAAACGAATCATCTTGTGCTGTTGGTGCTGTATTACATCCTTCATCGATTTGTCCATCACGGTCATTGTCGATATTATCTCCACAGATTTCTACTGGAGGAATTTCTACAATTCCTGCAGATGAGAATGTTACGTGTTCCCATTGGCCTTGCACAAATGAGCCTACTTGACGCCCGATGAACTCAACGTTTGGTGCGTTTGTTGTAGTATCCCATTGTAATAATCCAAGACCTGTTGTACCACCACCAAATTCTGATGTGATTAGGATCTCTCCCTCTACACCATCAAATGATGAAGCTGGAATACCAAGTAATCTACCAGTTCCAAAGTTGACACCAAAAAAGTTTTCATTTTCTGGTATCAGATCAATGTCTTCAATTTTAAATGGTATAGTCCAAAATTGCACTATGCCAGTATCACTAATTGCATATACACGTGATTGATCTTCAGCGCCGACGATTATTTTACCTGCCAAGCCGCCAAATTGTGGATCTCTTGGTACTGTGATTAAGCCTTCAAGATGTACATTAACATCTGCTAGTTTGGTTGATGCTCCTGCTGAGTTGATTCGCCAAATCTCTCCAGCAGTTGTCGCTACAATTAGATCGCCGCCAAATATACCAGTTCTGTCAACATAAAGACTGCCTCTCATCAAGCCATTTCCAACTCCTGGGAGGTCTACCCACGGATTGACAAATGTGCCATCTGGATTAACTTTGACAATTTGGCCATCTATTCCATTTCCGGTAAACATTGTACCTGGTGTAAATGAATTTACTCCATCATCTCTGGCAGTGGCAATCTTTACTTCGTCAAATAGTCCACTTATTGTGGAAAATGGAGAATGTGTTCCATCAGCTGCAACTGTCTCAAAGCTGTATGGGAATCCATTAGGATAATTTACACTGATTACCACCTTGTCTGGTGTTCCCTCGAAATGATCTATTCCGATTGGATTGTTAAATGGAGTTGAGATCGGTGTAAATGACACATCAAGAGCAAATGCTTGTGATGTTGCACCTATTGCCAAAATTACGGCAAGTGTTGTAATTAGTACGGTATTTGAAATTATTTTAGTCATTGAGATGCGGTTTTGGATTAGACATAATTAAATGTTAAATAGATTATCCAAATTATAAGAATATTTTTTAGATTCTTATATTTTGTATTGTAAATCTTGTAGTATTTTGAGTGATCAGAATAGATACAAAATTTTACAGAAATGTAAAAGGCAATCAAGAGATACGAAGATCGGATACCCTAAGTTTTTCCTTAGTAATTCCTTAGTTTCTACTT
>NZ_AHJG01000261.1:0-602 GCF_000241145.1 Candidatus Nitrosarchaeum limnium BG20
GGGAACGAGTGGACCAAACAGCATTGAAAATTCTCTTGCTTGTCCAGGAGTCAGAACAATGTTTCCGTTAGTAAAGTCAGTTGCAGCATATTTGAATGCCTTTTCACCATTCCAAACATCATAGCTACAAATGGATGGACCAGTGCACATCAAAGAGACATTCTCATTTGAACCTGTATTTTTAACAAGCATTTTGATGGTCAATAAGGCTTGTCCAGAATCACTTACCTCAAACTCAGGACCTACAAAATAAAATGTTGCAGGACCAACTACATACTGAGTAGCTGTTTGAACATATTCATATTCTGTGATTTTTAGTTTTGCTGCTCTTTCACAATTTAATCTTTCATATGCTTTAATAACATCAGCACACTTTTCCAAGTCTGCTTGTAGTGAAGCGAGTTTTGAATCAGAAGCATCTGAAACAGGGTTTGTTGATTTTGATTCAGTAGTAATTGTAATTACTCCAGTCTTTATCAGATGCTGAATACCATTTACAAATTCAGCATCTGTGATAGTTCCGTCTGCCCACCATCCGGCATTATTCTTTACCCAAACTGGTACAGATTGAGATTTCTCTGCAGATACTTCTGTTACTGGAA
>NZ_AHJG01000260.1:0-7702 GCF_000241145.1 Candidatus Nitrosarchaeum limnium BG20
TAATATCAATAAATGGAGATGCAGCAAAAATTATTCAAGAGCAATTAAAAAACAAATCAGATAGAACTCTAATGCTACTACCAGAAAGATCAGATGAATTTTTAAAATCTGCAATCGATACAACAAAAAGCGGTGGAATAATTCATTATTATTCTCACATTCATGCAGACAAGAAATCAGAGGCAGGAAAACTTTCAGAAGAGCATTATTTGCAAGTAACTCCAGTTAAATCAGAAATTTTAGGATCAAAAATAGTTAGACCTGTTGGACCAAGATACTATCAAACAGTTGTAGATGTGAAGATTTCAAAATAATCAATCATCTGCAGATATTGACGCAGATGAAGGCTTTGTGGTAGCCATAACATAACCAATCCAAGCTACAACACCTAGAATTCCACCTGCAATCATCAAAATTGATAGTTGTAATACTATAGGACTCCATTCAGATAACATCAACAAATATGCATAAAGAAAGAATGCAGTAATGCACAAAACAAAAATTGTGATTCCCATTCCTTTACGCTTATCCATTCCGATAAAGTTTGTTCTGAGTTATTTATTAGTTTGAATTAGTCCAGTTCAATTGCCATAAGATATGCATCTTCGCCATCACGATAATATGCATTAAGTTTTTGTCTGATAACAAAGCCTAGTTTTTCATATAATCTAACAGCTTCATTATTGCTACATCTTACCTCAAGATAAAATTCATCACATTTTTTTAGTCTAACACCATTTACAGATTCTTCAACTAGAGCTTTACCAATTCCCTTTTTCCTATGCTCTTGAAGAACTGCAATAGATACCACATGACCTTTTTTTACAAATCCTAGTTTTTTAAAATTAGAAAAACCATATTCAGTTTTACACATGATATAACCAACATGCTTTCCTCCAATTTCTGCAACAATAAAGGCTTCTGGAATTTCTGCAAGAAGACTTTCATAGAAATAATCAGAATAGTGTTCTGGGAGAGTTTTTAGATTAATTTCCATAACAGGTATTAGATCGCTAGGTTCTGCACGTCGTATATTACAGTCACCCAGCTGCCTTAGAATTACTTGCATGTATAGTATAATTTGTTATCAATATTTAATTTTAAACTACAAAACCATTTAATGGAAAGAAATAGCCGTAGCATTATGAGTGACCCATTTCAGGAAGATGTAATTTCCTTAGTTAATTCGTTGTTTGAAGTAAGTCAATTTAACAGAGAAATGTATTCGTTAGAATTTAGAATTGACGATATTGATTTTAAATCAAAATTTGAGAATTTAGCAAGAAAATTGGAAAATATCAACTATGTTTGTAAACTTGAACAAATGGAAGACGGAAAGTACATTATAATTCAAAAATTTACTCCAAAAAAACAAAGGAAGTGGTTAAACACATCTTGGACTCCACGAATTTTGTTTGCTATTGTAATCGCCTTTGTTATGATTGATGGATATTATCGAACTGAAGGAACAAATTCTATCATAAACATTGGAGATCCTCTAGAAATGGCAGGAGTATACACACTTTCACTTTTAGGAATTTTAGGAATACATGAGTTAGGACACATAATTGCAGCTAAAATACACAAACTAAAGACAACGTGGCCATTTTTCATACCAGGATTACCAGTTATTGGAATTCCAACTTTTGGTGCATTCATTCAATCACGTGGATTAACAATCAATCGTGAAATTTTATTTGATGTAGCAATCGCGGGGCCCATAGCAGGATTAGTAATTGCCATTATAGTTTCAATTTATGGTGCATATACTGCACCTATATTACAAGAAGATATTGCACAAGGACTTTTTGCAGATTCAAAATTAATGGAATGGAATCAAGGTGAACCATTACTAATGACTGCAAGTTTAGCATTATTTGGAAAAGGTGGTCCTGGGCATGAGGTGATCATGACACCGGTTCTATTTGCAGCGTGGATTGGATTTTTAATTACTTTCTTAAATTTACTTCCAGCTTGGCAACTAGATGGTGGACATATGGCAAGAACATTACTAGGAGCAAAACGTCACAGATATGCAACGTTTGGTAGTATGGCAATTCTTGTCTTACTAAATTACTGGTTAATGGCAATGCTGATTCTTGTTCTAAGCTCAAGAAATCCTAGCGCGATTCCATTAGATGATGTATCACCATTATCAAAAAGAAGAAAAATGGCATATGTCGGAATTATAGGATTAGCTGTGTTGTGCGCTCCAATTCCATCAAATTTTTTAAGTGGTTTTTCACCTTAATAGAACTCTAGAACCATCAATTACAACTGCAACCTTTTGTCTTGCACCTTGTGTTTTTAGAATATAATCCAAGGAAGGTTTTATTCCAGATAAAGAAATCATGTTCAATTTTTTTACATAATATTCTGGAAGAATAGAAACTAATCCAATTTGAAAATTCTTTTGAATTTCCGATAAGAATAACAAATCCTCCATTCCTGAAATGTATTTTGTTGGATTTCTAAGCTGTTCAAGACTTAATCTACCTTCGATGTATTGTTGAAGAGCATCAGAACCCAACCCTGACTTACATTCTGCAACTAAAATAGACAACCCTCCATGTTGTATCGCGCTTGCACAATTCCATAAAGAAGATAAAGATTTTCCAAGATTATCGTTACTTGAATCCTTTCCAGTACTTAGAATCATAGATTTATGATGACCAATGTCTTTGATTGCAAAGGATTCAAGTGTTTTTGTAGTTGAAGTAGTTTCTGAGGGATGTCCAAACGTAAAATCAACAATTCCTTGAGAATTTGCAACTATTTCAATGGCATTGATTTCAAAATTATCAACAAACTTTTTTGATTCGTTAAAACTTTCTGTTAATTGTCCAGGAGATGGAAAATTGCTCTTTCTTTTTGCATATGCTGAAAGCATAGATTCCTGACCAAATTTTTTAATTAACCTAGTAGAAATTGTCTCATATCCAAAGAGACCATCAAATTCCATTTCTCCAATAAAAACAAGATTAGAATTAGAAGAATCTATGTTGTCAAATTCATTAACGGAACTACCTTCAGGTAATCCAGATTTTATAAGATTCATAATTTTTTTTTCAGCCAAGATTTTAGGGAATGGTAGTGATTTTTGCTCACATATTGTAAATAATGAAGAGATGATTTTTTGAATTGATTTTGAATTATGTAAAACTACTAATTCCATAGGTTTTGTCAAATCAATAGAACTCAATTTTTCATTGATCTCAGAATCTTCTAGGGTTTTACCATCAGAATCAATTTTTTGTTCTAAATTTTCTGCTCTAATATCCAAAACAACATCAGTAATACCATAATTTAACCAGATTTCAGGCATGATTAGTACACAATACAAACCAAAATAAATCCACTGTAGTTAATTTAGATATGGAATTTGTAAAAGAGTTTTCAACATTTTTGTATCAAAAAGGAGTTATAAAATTTGGAGATTTTACTCTAGCAAGTGGCAAAAAAAGTTCATACTATGTAGATTTGAGACTAGTTCCTAGTTATCCTCACCAATTCAGATCCATGATCAAACATCTGCAAAATAACATCATAGATAATACAGGATTAGATCGTTTTGATTCGCTAGTATCAGTTCCCACTGGAGGCTTAATCATTGCATCAGCATTAGCAATTGAAACGGTTAAACCATTAATCTACGTAAGAAGTAAACCAAAAGATTATGGTACTTCTAAATCAGTCGAAGGGCAAATCACCAAAGGAATGAAAGTTGTAATGATAGACGATGTTGCAACAACAGGAGGTTCTGTTGTAAATGCAATAAAATCATTAAGAGAATCAGATATAGTAATAGAAGATGCATATGTTATTGTAAACAGAATGGAAGGTGCAGAAGAAACTCTAAAAGAATTAGGAGTGAAAATGTACTCATTAGTCAACATAATCCAAATAACACAAGCATTACACGAACAAAAACTTGTTAGCGATGATATTTTAGAAAAAGTAAGAAAACAAATTGAGAAATAACTTTTTGGCGGCTCAGACAAATGCCTTTCAATCATCATTCAGATATAACTCTGATTCTTCATTGCAGCCAGTAAATTTTGTCTGTGCTCATTTTAAAACTAACGGAAATAATATGGGCCCAAAGGGCTTCGATCCCTTGACTCCCCGGTTATGAGCCGGGTACTCTACCAAGCTGAGTTATGGGCCCTAAGCAAAGGGATTTTTTCTTCAGTATAAAATGTTATGAGTTTAACAATATGCTTCATAACAACTATCAAGTAATAGATTTTGTGCAGAAATAGATTTGTCTGCAATCTGAATCAAGTTATCAGAATCACTTGATGCTTTTTCAAGAATATTTTTCCAGGAAGCTGCATGTCGAATATCAGCCTCAGTATGAAGTTTAAAGTATTCTGTTGCTTCTTCTGTAGATATACCATAAAATTCTGCCAATCCATCAAGTTTTGTTTGACTGATTTTAGGAATTTCTTTTTCAAAGGCATACATTGCACATGCTCCACCCTCATAGGTGCTCATCAACTCAGATAAATCCATAACAGATTTTCTAGTTTTTTCTAATCCTTTGTAATTAATTAATTCATTTTCTGAAACTCCAAGTTCTCCAGAAAATTTAATCCAAGATTTGATGTGATCAGATTCTTCTTGTTGATTATTTATCAATTCATTAATCACGTGATTTGGAGCTTTTTCTATAATAGGAGTCATAAATGATGGTACTGCTTTAACAAGTTGAAAGTATTCTTTAGAATAACCAGCTAAAGAATCCAGATTTAGTTTTCCATCAGACCACATCTGATAGAATGGATGTTTAAGTAAACTTCTTTCTTCAATCATTTCGTCGATTCGTTTTATTAGATTCATATCACATATCTAAATCAGCCAATAAAAAATCTTTGGGGTTTACAAAAGATTTTATGGACAAATTACCCATTTTTGTTGGGTTCCAGTGGTGTAGACCGGTCAAGCATACTGCCCTTTCAAGGCAGTGATCCCGGGTTCAAAATCTAACGATGAAAATCCCGGCTGGAGCACCAAGATTTAATTACTAATGACAAAGTTTTTTGAATAGGCTTATTATCTTGGACAGGAAAAATATCGAGATTAATCCTTTACTTGAAACATATGGAAAGTATATCAATAAAATTAACCAGGCATTAGATAGAGAATTATCATTATATTCAGAATCAGAGTTCATTGAGCCATTAAGATATTCACTAGAGGGGGGGAAAAGAATTAGGCCAATCATCCTATCTTTGGCTGCTGAAAGTGTAGGAAAAATAGACGATAATACTTTAGCTGCATCTTGTGCTGTAGAGTTTCTACATATGGAATCTATCATTCATGATGATATCATAGACAACGAAACTATGAGAAGACAGAAAGAGCCGTTTCATATCAAATATGGCTACAATACAAGTGTCCTAACTGGAGATTTTGTATTGGGTTTAATCCTTGCAATTTCTTCAAGATTAGACAATGCAAGAATTACAAAAGATTTGGCAACTACTGCTATGTTGATGAGTGAGGGAGAAATGATTGAAAGTAGATTAGAAAGCAGCGAAGATATTACATTTGACGACTATCTTAAAGTGATTGAATACAAAACCGCCACAGCATTTGAAGTTGCAGCAAGAATAGGTGCAATTATTGCAAGTGGAAGTGAAGAAGAGATAGAAGCACTTACAGAATATGGGAAAAACATAGGAATTGCGTATCAAATAAGAGATGATTTGTTAGACTGGAAAAACGAAGATAAATTATTTAATTTACTAATCAAGAAAAGTTCTGATCCAAGAGATGTTTTTAATAAAATGGAAGAACTACTAAAAGAGTATTCAGATAAAGCTAGAACAAGCTTAAGAAAAATTCCAAATAACGACGCAAAAATTAATTTGGATAATCTAATAAAATTTACAACGTTTAAGGCATAATACCTAAGCTAAATGTAGGTGCAGCAAACTCTACAAATTTAATAATTGGATCTGGATAAACACCGAATCCAACTAGGAATATTATAGAGAATACCATTATTGCAATTATAGATTTTGGTTCACGTACTCTTTTTTCAGTTTCTCCTTCAAAGTACATTTTTCTTGTAATCCAACCATAGTAGGCTAATGATAGTGCGCTGTTTAGAACACCAGCAATTGCAAGCCATGGTGCCCACCAGATAGTTGAACCTGCATCTAATGCACCACCAAATAACATTAGTTTACTCCAAAATCCAGCAAGTGGAGGAACACCAGCTAAAGCAAATAAGGAGATCACTAATC
This sequence comes from Candidatus Nitrosarchaeum limnium BG20, assembly GCF_000241145.1. Taxonomy (NCBI): domain Archaea; kingdom Thermoproteati; phylum Nitrososphaerota; class Nitrososphaeria; order Nitrosopumilales; family Nitrosopumilaceae; genus Nitrosarchaeum; species Candidatus Nitrosarchaeum limnium. Next base: position 6,255 of record NZ_AHJG01000260.1, read on the forward strand.
CAAATGCGGTTATAGGCATTCGTCTACCAAGTCCTTTGAGTTTATCGATATGAGTTACGGCAAGCGTTGTTACTATTCCCGTGACTGCTATGAAAGCCATGCCTTTCATCACAGCGTGATTCAAAATTTGATAGAGAGAACCTTGTAAACCAAGTGAGCTGTAAGGAGATACTGCAAGTCCAATCAAAATATAGCCAGCATGAGCAATACTAGAGTAAGCTAACATTCTTGCAAGATTTTTTTGCATTATTGCAGCAATGTTACCAATAGTCATGGTCATAACTGCAATAACTCCAAGAGCTAAAGTCCAATCAAGATTAAGCACCACCATTCCTAGAACAACTATTCTAATTGTTGCAGCAAATCCAGCTTTCTTTGTTCCAGCTGCAAGGAGAGTTGTAATTGTTGGTGGTGCACCTTCGTATGTATCAGGTAACCATTGATGGAATGGGACCAAACCCATCTTAAATCCAAATCCTGCAATAAACATTCCAACTGATAACAATGCTAAAGGCAATAATGTAGCATCAAGAGTAGCATAACCCTGAATAACTTCGCCAATATTTGTTGAGCCAGTTAATCCATAAGATAATGAAATGCCATAAACAATAATTGCAGAAGATAATGCTCCAAACAAGAAATACTTTAGTGCTGCTTCATTTGAACTTGGGTTCTTTTTCATAAATCCAACAAGAACGTATGTTGGAATACTCATAAGCTCCCATGCAACAAAAAGCATTACCAAATCAGTGGAATATGCTACTAACACCATACCAATTGTTGAAAGTAGTATCAAGGAGTAGTAAACAGCAGGGTAATTCTTTTTTCGCATGTAATTAAATGAGCCAACTGTAGTGAAAATTGCAACAATTAACATTGCAATTGCAAAGAATCCACCAAATGCATCATCTACAAGAACATCTTCTGAAAATAGAGCTGAAGGAAGTACATTATCATTTATGAATTGATATGCAACATATCCAATTGATACGATCAATGCTGCAAATGCTATAATTGCATAAAATGAGTTTGAACCCTTTTCCTTTCTTGCAATGCTGATTATAGGTAACAAAACACCTACAGTACCAAGTATTGCAATTATTACTAATGGAGTTGAAGTAATTTCTAACATTTCATCATATCTCCTATATCAACAATATCAGGATTACAAATAGTAATCCCGCTCCAAATACGAATAGATAAGATTGTGCTACACCAGTTTGAGTTCCTTGAACAACTTTTGCACTCCAGCTTACTGCTTTTTGGAATCCATTATTCATTCCATAATCAATAGCAGTCTTCTCAAAGTATCGGAAAACTCCTCGTGATAGCCATAATGGAGCTACAACAAAGCACCAATAGATAATTGCATTAAGATAAAAACGATTTAAAATAACTTTATGAATTGCATAAAAGAAAATATTTGAATTTACAAATTTTATTGGATC
>NZ_AHJG01000259.1:0-2818 GCF_000241145.1 Candidatus Nitrosarchaeum limnium BG20
TAGAAACTAAGGAAAAACTTAGGAGATCCGATCTTCGTATCTCTTGATTGTCTTTTTGCATTTCTGTAAAATTTCGTATCTATTCTGATCACTCAAAATACTGCAAGATTTACAATACAAAATACAAGAATCTAAAAAATGTTCATATAATTTTCATAATCTATTTAACATTTAATTATGTCTAATCCAAAACCGCATCTCAATGACTAAAATAATTTCAAATACAGTACTAATGACAACACTTGCCGTAATTTTGGCAATAGGTGCAACATCACAAGCATTTGCTCTCGATGTGTCATTTACACCGATCTCAACTACATTTAACAGTCCAATCGGAATAGATCATTTCGAGGGAACACCAGATAAAGTCGTAATAAGCGTGAATTATTTTTCTGGTGGTAATCCATTTAACTTCGAAACAGTTGCAGCTGATGGAACACATTCCCCATTTTCTGCAATAAGCGGTCTTACTGATGAGGTAAAGATTGCCACTGCCAGAGATGACGGAGTAAATTCCTTTACTCCTGGTACACTGTTTACTGGAAATGGAATAGACGGCCAAATTGTAAAAATTAATCCAGATGGCACATTCGTCAATCCATGGGTAAATCTCCCAGGAACTGGAAATGGCTTGATGAGAGGCAGTCTTTATGTTGACAGAACTGGAGTATTTGGCGGCGATTTAATTGTAGTAACAACTGCAGGTGAGGTTTGGCGAATCAACTCAGCAGGATTTCCAACCAAACTAGCTGACGTCAATACACATCTTGAAGGTCTAATCACAGTCCCAAGAGATCCACAATTTGGCGACTTGGCAGGCAAAATAATTACTGGTGCTGAAGACCAATTACGTGTATATGCAATTAGTGATATTGGCACAGTACAATCTTGGGCTATACCATTTCCAATTGAAGATATTGATCTGATACCAGAAAATGAAAATTTTTTTGGTGTCAACTTTGGAACTGGTAGATTACTTGGTATTCCAGCTTCATCATTTGATGGTGTAGAAGGACAAATTCTAATCACATCAGAATTTGGTGGTGGTACAACAGGTCTTGGACTATTGCAATGGGATACTACAACAAACGCACCAATCGTTGAGCTCATCGGGCGTCAACCAGGTTCATTTGTGCAAGGTCAATGGGAACATGTAACATTCTCATCTGCAGGAATTGTAGAAATCCCACCAACAGAAGAAATCTGTGGGGATAATATAGACAATGACGGAGACAACCAAATTGACGAAGGATGCAATACAGCACCAACAGCACAAGATGATTCATTTACTATTCTAGAAGATGGTTCATTGAGTGCATCTGCAATTGCAACAGATGCTGAAAATGACTCTTTATCATACATGATAGTAGGTCCAACACCAGCAGGAGTTGTATTCAATTCTGATGGAACATTCTCATACACACCAGCAGCAAACTTTTCTGGAACAATCTCATTCCAGTTCAAGGCAAATGATGGTGAATTTGATAGTAATGTAGCGACAATAACTATTATTGTCACACCAGTAAATGATGCACCCCAATGTAGTACTCCTTCAGCAACTCCATACATTTGGCCACCAAACCACAAAATGGTTTCAATTGGTGCTACAATGAATACTTCTGATGTAGACGGTGACACAGTCACAGTTACAATTAGTAGTATATTCCAAGATGAACCAACAAACGGTCTTGGAGATGGAGATACGTCACCAGACGCAAACTTGGCACTAGGTCAAGTAAGAGCTGAAAGATCAGGTACTGGGGACGGACGTGTTTATGTGATTACAATGACTGCAAGTGATGGCCATGATGGAACATGCAGCGGCACAGTACAAGTTATTGTTCCTCAAAGTATGAAAAAACCAATTAGTGCAGTCAACTCTGGAACAACATACAATTCAACACTACCATAAAACAAACCATCCATCTTTTTCTTTTTGTTTAGTAACAACCAAAATCTAGTTTCTTTTTAAACAAAATCTATGGATTCAAACTAAAACCTCTATACCACTCAAAGAACTACATAATTTTTTAAAAAATACCGTACTTGCTAGATTCCATCTCTTCTTTAATTGCAAGTTTGAATCTGGGTGTCTTGCCTTCCAAATTATTTGTAAGCCATGAGAGAAATTTTTTTTCTACGCCTTTTCCTTTTAATCGCTCAAAATCTGCTCCCATCTGATCAACGAGTTTTTCAACTAATCTCTTATTTACACTTACAACAAAAAAGTGCCAACCAAAAGCAAACTCTGAATCTGTCATTACAAACCCTTCCTGTTCGTGAACCATTTCTTCTAAAAGAGAAAGTTGTTGGGAAATTGCCTTGCCTGTTTTATCATAATCTACAGCAGATACATTGATGTTTATTCTGTCTATCATAATTGTATTTGATTTACATAAAATAAAAGGCTTGCACAAAAACTATTTCAAAAGATGTTCAAAATCTATGTCAAAATGTGTCTTCATAATATCTATGTACGTTTGAATAGATTCAGGAATATCATCTCCACATGCAACTCCTAAATTTCTTGCATTAATCCAAATCACTAGAGTCTGAATAATTGTTAGAAATCTGTCGTTTCCAACTTCAGGCGTACTTATTGCTTTAGTGTATCTTTCTGCAAATTCCCACGCTGTTACAAAATTTATACACTTTACACCAAAAACTGCTAACAACTGTTCTTGTAGACTATTTGTTTTCTTAAATGGAGTCTGGTTAATTATGTATGGAAACTCTACTTTTTCAGGAAGAGAATTTGGTAATGGTCCCCAGATCGTTACTATTTTTGTACCTGATTTCAATTCTTTGAATTTATTCC
>NZ_AHJG01000258.1:0-9335 GCF_000241145.1 Candidatus Nitrosarchaeum limnium BG20
CCTAAAATTAAAACTGCACGTTTTGGTAAGATAAAAGATCCTTCTTCAATTGATTCGATTGTACCAACTTGTCCTGCGTTAACACCGCGTGTTACTAGAGCATGTGAATCTTTTTCTAATTTTATGACCTCGAGAATTTTTTGATCTGGAATTTGTATTAAACATGAATCTCCGATATTTACTTTAGTATCTGAAATTGTTGAACGTCCATCATGAAACCCAATCTGCATTCTACCTTTACTGATAGTTGTTTTGCTTGTAACTCTAACTAATTTTTTTGATTTTTCTGATTCTTTAATTTGTAATGGTTTTAGTAGTTTTCCTTCCATTGGAACCATTCTGTATATCTCTGGTACATTTTCTAATTCAACTACATCCATTAATCCAATTGCATGATGGAGTGATTTTCTGACTACTCCGTCGATTTTTACTTTACCGGTGTAAATTGAAGCCTTGGCTTCTCTTAATGTCGTTACAATTTTTAAAATATCTCTGAGAAAAATTGCAGTTGGTACTGAATACTCTTTTTTGTGAGGACCTGGTCTTACTGTAATTGCAAATCTCTTATCTTTTCTTGTAATTCCCCAAAACTGTGGAGCTAATTGTCTTTTGAGTTTTTTACTTCCAGATATGCTTACCATTATTTTTCAACTTCCTTTTTTTGATTGTTGGTCCCTTTTGTTTCTTTAGATGCACTTTCTTTCTTTGGGGTTTTTTCTACTACTGGTTTCTCACTAGATTTCTTTCCTTCCAATTTGGCAATTCGCCATTTATCATCAGTGTTCAAACCAGTAACCACAAGATTTGATGTGTGGATGTAGATATCGAATTTGTCTCCTTTTGTTTTTTCTTTTTTGACCCCTTCAATTGAAACGCTATTTTTTTGTGTTGATACTTTTGCAATCTTACCGTCTACTCCTTTGAATTCCCCTCTGACAATTTTTATGGTATCTCCTTCTATTACTCTAATACTTCTTTTACCATATCTTTTACGGAGTTCTTCTGATAATGGACTTCCTAATTGTTTACTTCGTGTATGAAATGTTGCACGATAAATTAAATTATTACGTGATTTTGTTGGTTTCATTTTATACCACCATTGATGCTAAGTTAGCTACTCTTGGCCATTTTTCTGAAGCTTCTGCTGCAACTGGTCCCTTGATGTCAGTTCCTTTGACTTCTCCTTCAGGAGTAATCAAAACAGCTGCATTGTCTTCAAAGCACACTCTTACACCGTTTAATCTACGAACTGCATATTTCTGTCTAATTATCACTGCACCATACACTTGTTTTCTTAGCTCAGCAGGGCCTTTTTTTACAACAACATTACAAAAGTCACCTACTGATGCTGCTGCTAATTGAGCATGTCTAGTATGATGTCTTTGCACCATTACTATTTCTAAAATTTTTGCACCCGTATTGTCTGCACATACTATTTGTGCTCCGATTGGAATTGCTTTAGTTACACGAGGACGGAATTCTGCTACTCCTTTACCTGCTTGTTTTGCCATTATGCTTTAACCTCTACTACTACATATGATACTGATTTTGAAATTGGTCTGCATTCAGCAGTCAATACATGATCACCAGTTTCAACATCAATGCATTCAGGAACATGTGCATGAATTGTATTTTTACTTCTTGCATATCTTTTGAATTTCATATAGTAAATTGGTGATTCTTTTTGTAATGTGATAGTTTGTTTTGCTTTGTTGCTTGTAACTTTACCGTCAAACAGTTTTCCTCTTACTGATAATTTACCATGAAATGGACAATGTGTATCTGTACATTCTCTTTCAGGTGCTTTCACTTTTAATCCGATATTGAGAGTCATACTCTTCCTCCTATCCTGTCATGCGGTCTTTTTGAAATTTTTGAACCTTCTAAAACAACATCTTGGTTGTTTATTGAAAACTTCCAAACATTATTTGATTTTGTAACCATTTTACTTCCATTTACTGTGCTCATTGTAAACATCGATTTTGTTTCATCAGTTATTGTTCCATTTAATCCTATGATTTGTGGATTGGACGATTCTATAATTTCTATGCGTAATCCAATTAATTCATGTGATGTTAAATTATCTGATGTGATCATTTCTTCTTCAACTCATTTACTCTTGTCATCATTCTTGCAATGTCGTGTCTTAGTGGTTTTAGTTTTCCACTTTCTTTTCTTAAAGTACCTTTTGAACCATCAACTCTTAATTTTGCAAGTTCGCTTCTAGTCTCTTGAATCTTGCTTTTCAGATCTTTTTCATTTAATTCTCTAATTGTTTTCATACTTAATCGGGTCATTACAATAACTTGGCCTCCTCTTCTTCAAGTGTTTCTAGTTCTTTCATCTTCTCTTCTTCCATTGCAATTTGTTCTGATTCGGTTCTTGCTTTTCTTTCTTTTTCAGTTTCATCTCTCATCTTACCTGTATCTGCATCTTTGACCTGTTTTGCTTTCTTTGGTTTTTGAGTTTTTAATTCAAACTCTGGAACATATTTCTCATTTCTTGCAATTCTTATTCTAATTCCAATTAATCCCATTGCAGTTTCAACATGTGCAATATCTTCATCAACAATTACTTCTGCATGATGACCTGCTCTTGGCAAAATTCCAGCAGTATGTTTCTCAAAAGCAGAACGATCTCCTCGTAATTTACCTGAAATTGTTATTTGAACACCCATGGCACCATTTTCCATAATTTGTTTTAATGTCCACATTGTTGCCCTTCTAAATGCTGTACCTCGCTCTAGGTGAGCTGCCATTCTATTACACATTACACTTGGTGAAAGCTCTGGTTTGTCAATCTCCACTACTGATATCTGTGGATTCTTTAATCCAAAATCTGTTGCAAGTTTATCTGTTAACTCTCTAATTCCTGAACCTTTTCTTCCAATGACAATGCCTGGTCTTGTTACATGAAGTGCAACTCTTGTTCCAGTAGGTGTTTTTGAAATCTCTGCATGTGAAAATCCTGCATCTTTAATTGCAACTCTAAGGTAATCTTTGAGAAGCATCATATTGTAATTATCTTTGATTACGTTTTTTACTGCAGACATGTTATACCTCCTGTGCCACCAATTCTACATGTGTCAACACATTGTTTTTTGGACTGGCTCTCCCCATTGCTCTTGGTGTGAATCTTTTTACTATTGTTCCTTTGTGTACTGTAGCATTTACAATTCTCAATCTATCTAAATCCATTCCTTTGTATTCTGCATTTGATTCCAAATTATCCAATACCTTAATGAATTCTTTAACTGTTTTTTGTGGATAACGTCCTGACATCATTCCGGATCTGATCTATGTCCTACTTGATTGTTAAATCTTCTAAATGCGATTGCTCTTTGTTTTGTAATGACTGCTTGAAGATAATCTCGAGCTTTTTCAATTGAGAGTCCTTTAATTGCAACTGCAACTTCACGAGCATGTTTGTGTGAGATGTCTTTTTCTCTTAATGATGAGCGAACATGTTTTGTTGGGTCAAAATTTTGAAATGCGTAATTAAATCTGCCCATGATAATCACTTTAATGGTACGTAGAGACTGGATCTCGATGCTCCGACACCTGGTGCACCGTGTGATACTCTTTTGTTTGTAATTACATATTCTCCAAGATAATGACCAATCATTTCACTCTTTAATAAAACAGGAGTGAATTCTTTTCCTGAAAAAATATTGACTGTAACGCCTACCATGTATGGTAAAATAATTAAATCTCTTAAATGTGTCTTAATTGGGTTTTTTAGTTTTCCTGCTTTTGCTGATTTTATCTCTTCGATTAATTTTCTTTTATCATCTGTAATCCCTCTAGTGAGTGATCGTCTTTGTCTGGAATTAAAAATTTGGAATAGTTTCTCTAGAGACATATTGTCTAGTTCCTCTTTTGGCAATCCACGATATAGAAATTCTTTGACCATCTTATTTCTCCCTTAGTGTTGTTGAATTTTTGTTATCCATATTATAGCATTCCTATCTTTGTGGCTAAGTCTCTGGCTTTTTCTGTAGTTTCAAATTGGACAAATGCTTTTTTGCCATAAATTGTTCTTGCTGTGTTTACGCTGATAGCTTTTTGATTGTATAGTGCATCTACTGCTTGAATGATATCTGGTTTACTAGCTGATCTGTCTACTATGAAACAAATCTTGCTTTCATTTTCAACCATCGCAAATGTTTTTTCTGTTATGTATGGTTTCAAAATGATTTTACTTGCTTGATCTACATTCATCTTGTTTTCACCATTACTTCCAAATGAGTTGATTTTATTTTTGCAATTTCTTCTAATGCTGCTTTTGAATATATTGTTAATCTAATAGGATCTGATCCTGGTGCCAAGTCTAACACACTCAAATCTTTGACTGCTCTGGCTTCTACTCCTGGTAATGTACCACACGCTTTGATTATCTTTGATGCATCTTTTGTTACAAACAATACGCTCTTTCCGACTTTTTTACTTCTTCCTCTAAGTGAAGATTGACCTGTTCGTGGTTTTCGTGATTGTAATCTTTCAACATCTTTCATTAGTTTAAGATCTTCTAATAATTTTGACATTTGACTTGCTTTTGAAATATTCTCTACATCGTTTGAAATAATTATTGGAAATGATTCTATGCCATCTACTTTATGACCACGTGATTTTACCAAATCTTTTGATGCAGTAGCTGCTATTGCAGAACATAATGCTAATTTGTTTTCTTTTTTGTTTAATTTCTTAAAAATTACCTTTTCTACTATTGGTGGATGAGCTTGTCTTCCACCTCGTACTGATGCAACACCACCTGCTTGACCTTGTCTTCCACCACCACCACCTTTCATCTTTGCAATACGTGCTTGATGTTGTCCTGTTGGTGGATCATTGGATCTTGCTACAACATCCATGCCTGCAGTTGGATGTCTTCCTTGTGGCTGGAATTTATGTGAAGTTAGATTTGTAAATGCTTTATGAATTAATTCTGGTCTAAATGGTGTAGAAAATATCAATGGTAATTCCACTTCGCCGTCTTTAGTTCCAGTTATTGTAAATGCAGTAGTTTTCATTAAATTACTACCTCCAAAATATTTGGTTTACTGATTTTTACTGGAGCATTTCTTATTTGACTTCTTAATTTGATTAGTCTTCTATATGTTCCTGGTACTGAACCTTTTAGAATAATAAAATCTCCTTTTACCAAACCAAAATGTTTGTATCCACCATCTGGATTTATTTTTATTTGATTATTTTCCGTATTTCCAATTACCATAATTTTTTTATCATATTCTGTTCTTTGATGAAATCCCATCTGTCCTGCTCTTGGTACTGAATACATGACACTTGCTGGAGAAATTGGACCTAATGAAGCAACTTCTCTAACTGTTTTTCTTGATTTGTGTTGTTTTTTCTTTACCCCAAATCTTTGTATGACGCCTTGCCATCCTTTGCCTTTTGTAATTGCAGCAACATCAATTGTTGCACCTGTTTCAAAAATTTGATCGATTTTAATTTCTTTTCCTAATAATTCTTTTACATGTGCAAATTGTTTTTTTACATCTCCTCCACTGACTAAGGCTTCAAAGATGTATGGTTTTTTCTGTTCTAAACCTGCGGCTCTAGGTGATACTGCAACTATTGCAAAAATCTCTTTTACTCTTCCAAGAATTTTTTCTGCATTTTCAAGCGCACCTTCTTTATTTTTTAGATTAATTTCTTTAGAGATACTTTTTGGAAATTCATTTGCATAAACATCAAATTCTGCATGTAATCCATAATGATCTTTAGAATATCCCCTAATTCCTAATATTGAAACTGGAGGTGTGACTAAAACCGTTCCGAGACTAACAAGTTGTTTTCCTGCATTTGGAGTTTTATCCCTGTCATCTATAGTGACTAATTGAACACATCCTGCTTTGAAACCACAATGTGCAAGAATTTTTGGCTCATCTGAATTATTTGTTGGCCAAGTCCTGATACGTGCCTCCATACTTTTAGCACGTCCTCTAGGATAGTATGCTGCACTTCCTCTACGTGGTTGAGCGTATTTTCTATGTCCCATGGATAAATCGAAATCGTCTTCACCCGTCTAATAAACCATGTGAGACATGGTTAACTTGTTAAAATTTGAAGGTTAACGAACTATTTCAAAAAAACTATGGTCTAATTATGTTATTAACAAAATTCCAAAGAGTAATGCTGCCAATAATTACACCAATTACTCCCAATCCTATTGCTAAAATTAGGAAGTTTCTTTTTTCCGCCATTTTTTAATTGATACTATAAGCATTAATTATTGATAGTGTTCCTAGCAGTGCTTCTTCTAATCTCACTGTTTCTGTTGCTTGATTTGGAAAAAAGTTTAATGTTTTAGCATTTTGAATGTTTTTCATTTTGCCACCTAAAATTTCGTGAACTCCTTTCTCAGGTGAACCAAAAACTACCAAAATTGGTAGTTCTGAGCTCAAATATTTTGTAAGTTGTTCTTTTGTTGCAGTCCTACCTTTTCTTGATGTGATTATTGTATTTCCTCGCCATTCTGTTAACAATGAAAACAAATTCGATCTTTCTTTAACCGTATATCCCCAATAAAGTGGAGTTTCGTTTCTTTGAATTTCTTTAACTGAAAAATCTGGATATCCTGATTTGAATTGTACTGTCACTCTCTTTCCCACGTCAGTTTTTCCAAAAAATGGAATCGCCTCATTAATTCCAACATCTACGAATCGTTTACCTTTGATGCTTATTACTACTCCCTCTCTTACATCACCGATGTTTATTTTTTTAGAATTAGCAGGTGTTGCATGACTTGGAATTCTTAGTGGTAATAACACTCCTGCAAATTTTAACTCATTCATTTTTGGAAATAACCTTCTTCTTAAAAATTGGGGTGTTTCTAAATATTTTAAAATTGTAACAAGTAAATTACCGTCTTCTTTATAGTTGCCTTCTTGATAAACATAAATTGTATCTATTTTAAAAATTGAACAGGCTCTAGCTAATACTGATATCTTTCTTGTCTTGTCAAGTTTTAAAGATTCATCAGATAATGCAGATTCTGGAATTGCGATAGATATTTTCAATGTAATTTAATCTCACATCTGATTTTGATATTTTACTTTGTTCCGTGAGGATATTTTTCTTTAGCAGTTTTAGCATATTTTGCTATTTGTTCATCTGATACTAGTTCAAACAAACCTGATTTTGTTTTAATTTGTGCCATTCTAATATGACTTGTGCCTTCTTTATCTTCACTTGATAGATAAATTGCAGCAGATGCTAATGCTGATGCATCATCTAATGATAATTCTTTGTTGTAAGTTTTCTCTAAGAAATCTGTCACTTGGTCTGATCCTGATCCAATTGCAATGGCATCATATGAAATGTATGTTCCACTTGGGTCTGTTAGATAAATTTGAGGATTATTGTTAACTACTCCTCCCAAAATTAACGCTACTCCAAAAGGTCTTACTCCTGCATACTGTGTAAATTGCTGACATTGATCAGCTAAATGTTTTGCAATTGTTTCAACTTCAACAGCTTCATCGTAAATCATTTTATTACTTTGGGAAAAGAATCTTGCATTGTCTACTTGACTTCTTGCATCTGGAATATATCCTGCGGCAGCTACTCCTACATGATCATCGATCTGAAATATTTTTTGAGCAATATCTGTAATCTGTAATTTTCTTGGTTTCTCTTCAACTGCAATTATGACTCCTTCTTTTGATTTGATTCCAACTGCAATGGTTCCTCTTCTTACAGTTTCAATAGCATATTCTACTTGATACAATCTACCATCTGGTGAAAATACTGTAATTGCTCTATCGTATCCTTGTTGTGCTGGAAGCATTTGATATCAGACCCTTGAAAGTTTAATTTAAGCTTTGGTTCTCAAACCTGCCATGAGATTTGAAATACAATTTTCTGGCCATGAAAATATACGTTCAAATCATCAAAAAACAATTGAGATCACAAAAGAATCTCATCTGACTCCCAGCGGAGATTGTATAATTGGAGTTAATGCAACGACAAGTTGTGCTGAATTACCACTTTCATTAAAAAAGAAACTACAAAATCCTAACTCCAAAGTGACATTATCTATTAAGGTAGGCTCATACGAGTTTAATGTAGAAGGAAGAGGTCATGAAAATCTTAGCCTGACCCATCTTGAAGATATTGTAATTCGAAAAAGTGATTTTGTATGCCCTAGAACATTGGCAGTAAAATGCGATAAGGCCTCAGATCTTATTCCACGAGAGATGATCCTATTACTACAAAATCCAAAGACTAAAGGAATCTTTACTATAATAGTTGATTAGATCTGTGAGTATTTTATATGATTACATTCAAGCAAAGATATGGGCCTGAAAACAAAAATTTTCATTTTAATTCCATTGATTATATTTGGTGCACTAATCTTTGGAACTGCATTATATATGGAAATTTGTAAAAATTCAAGTCTTACTATTATAGACTGCTGATCTAATTTAGAACTAGTTTTCATTTATTTTTCTGCTTTAGTTAAATCTGATTTAGCAAGAATTTCTTAAACTATGAACATGGATGTTTTTTATGCAAAAACCAGTTATTGAATTACAACTTGCTCAGCAACCTAGTGATGTAGATCTAAAAAGACTACAAGAATATTTCAAAGAAATGCCACTTGATGATATTTTATCTGGTTTAAAATTTGCCAAAAACAGGTGGTCTGCAAAAGATGCTGGAACATTAAAAGTTGGAAGGAAAAGTATTATTCAAAAAGAAGTGCATTCAGTTACGTTTGAACAAGCACAATGGAGACTAAAAAATTGGAAAATGATGATTGCCAACTATCGTAAAAGAGGATACAGCTATCCTACAATCTCTAGAATTAAAAAAATTTTGATACAAAAGAGTAAAAAGAAAATTAAATAGTATCTGGATTATTTTATTAAATTAAAACATCTGATGTTCTTCTTTGAGTTATCTCTTGCTTTAGATTGTCTGGAATATCTGGAATTGATGATTGTGTCTGTCCTGCAATTATAGAATGTGCTTCCTCTAAAATTGCTAGTGTGTCTGAATTTGTGGTGTTTCCTACACTCATCAAGTCATTTCCTTGAATTGAAGAACCAACCATAACGTCTCCTAATATCTGTGACAAATCTTCCATAGATGATGTAGCTTCTGGCATTATTCCACTAAGTGATGGACTTAATCCCTTGATCAATGACATACATGGACTTAATGTAACCACCACATCTCCAAGTTCTGAAACCGTGTTAAGTCTTAATTGAATTTGTTCCATTGAAAGTTTTGCACCACTTACCATGTTTTTCATTTTTCTAACTTGAACAAGTTCATTTGCATATGCTTGAGCATATGCATTGTTGT
>NZ_AHJG01000257.1:0-739 GCF_000241145.1 Candidatus Nitrosarchaeum limnium BG20
AAATCACTTTAGCATTTTATTTGTCTCTAAAAGGATAAAATGTTCTGATAATTATCAGATAAGATCTTTGAGAAATCCTGTAAATCCATCGCTAGGGACCACATTGTGTATTTCAAGAGTTCCAAGTTTAATCAATTTAGTTGAATTATCATAGTAATTGTAAACTCCTTTTTTTGTTGGATAAATGGTAAGAGTGAATTCCTTACCAGGATCTATAAGATCAGTCTGTGCATCTAATCCATCAATGTATAACCGATGTGGTTTATCTCCATTATTTTGAACATGTAAAACATATGCAAAATTAACTCTAGTAGCTAGATACGGGTTAGGGTCTCCACCCACTCCAGAAATTCCTTGTATCTGCACCTTTCCATCAACGTCTTCAAAAGCGACAGTTTGTACTACTCTTTCTGGCCAGAAAATTGCCATGTGTCTGACATTTCCCTGTCCAATGTATCCTATCAGCACTGCAAAGGATACCAATCCAACAAGAACTGAAGCAATGATCACAATTTTTGTTTGCACAAATAATTGCACATAATGTTGTATTTTTAAATAAAGTAAAATTACCAGTCTTGAATGTAACACATAATAAAATAACTTTCAAGATCAAGTCTTATATAGGAACTTGAATAATTAAAAAAGTGAATAAAAAAATACCAATTATTTTCACTTTACTTGCAGTATCATTTATGATGTTAGGTCCAAGTTTGAATAATGCATTTGCAGATATTATTCC
>NZ_AHJG01000256.1:0-3262 GCF_000241145.1 Candidatus Nitrosarchaeum limnium BG20
TCACAATAAGTTGATCAAGCGAAGGTAAGAATTTGTAAGACCATTCAGGAAGTTCTGTGTCAGGATTTATTGCAAGACCAACACCAACTTGATGCTGCTTTAATAGATCATGAATTTCACCAAAGCTTGATTCATTACAAACTTCTGCATGTACTGTAATTATATCAGAACCTGCATCAACATATTCTCTAACATGTTTTACAGGTTCATTGATCATCAAATGAGTGTCAAATGGGATAACAGTAAGAGGTCGTAGTTCCTTAATTTTTCTATGATCAAATGTTTTGGTCTGTACGAATTGCCCATCCATTACATCCAGATGGATGTAATCTGCTCGTCCTGCTACACATCGTTTTACTTCATTTTCTAGATTATTCATATCACCAGCAATGATTGAAGGTGCAATCATGAACTGAGAGTCAAGTTCCAAATTAATTAATGGAACTACATCGGAGTCAGGAGCCTTTCCATGCCATTGTGGATTATCTTCCATATGTTCAACACCTTTTCCTTTAATTGTTCTGGCAATAATTATTGATGGAATTCCTTTTGTAGAATTTGCTTTAGTTATTGCAGCATCAATTTGTTCAATTCTATGTCCATCTATTTCAATTACATTCCAACCAAATGATCTCCATTTGTCACCTGTTTTCCATCTTGATGCATCTTTCCACATTTCTGAAATATCATCTCCTTCTAACTTTTCATCTAAAGGCATTATTTTTTCAGTGTAAGAATCTTGTTGGATAAAATTTCTATCTAAAAAAGCCGTAAGATTATCAACTTTGTATTTTGCAGCAGTCATTGCCGCTTCCCATACTTGACCTTCATCAGATTCACCATCACCAATTATAGTATAGACATGATGATTTTTTTGATCAATTTTTGCAGCAAGTGCAACTCCTATAGAATAAGACAATCCAGTTCCCAAAGATCCACCACAGAATTCGACTCCAGGACATTTAAGATCTGGATGTCCCTGTAATTTACTACCAAATTTTCTCAAAGTTTCAAGATCTGATTCTGGAAAATAACCAGCTACTGCCATATTAGAAAATAGACCAGGTGCCGCATGTCCTTTAGATAGTACTAGTCTATCTCTATCTTCCCAATTAGGATTTTTAGGATCATACTTCAAATGTTTGTAAAACAAGCAACCTAAAATTTCAGCCATAGAAAAAGAGCCTCCAGGATGACCAGAGCCAGCAGTGTTTGTCGCTTTAATAACTAATTTACGGGCACGTAGAACATTTTTCTTGATTTGATAATAATTAAGGCCCATTTCTAAATTACAGCACTTGGTAAATTTAATAAAAATCTACTTCTGTAAAATTTTAATCTGATGTTCGCCAAGCGATACTATGGATGTCAAAGAGATGATCCCAATCATAGTTTATGATAATCAATGTTATTTGTGTGTAAAATTTGCAAAAGCAGTGGAATTTCTTACAAGAGGTAATTTAACAATGATTGGACATTATTCCGATATTGGTACAGAACTGAAAAAATCAATTTTGGGTGAATCAGCTTTGGAAATGTTTTGGTTTATAGACAATAATACAGCCTATGGTGGAAGAGCAGCTCTAATACCAGTAATTAAAGCAATTTTTTCTGCAAAAAAGAAAAAAATGAATAAAATTCAAGAAGATGAGAATTGTGAGCAAGAATGCAAAACGGTAAAATCTGTATTCATACGATCTGCAAGTTTATTCTCAAATAGCAAAAAAATAGATTTCTAGTAAATCTAAATAATGCATCAAGACTTTACGTCATAGCGATGAAAATTAGAGTAGAAAATCCAAAAAATTCTAAAAAAACCATGATGCTTTGCGGATTTGTTTTAGAAGATTCAGATAAAGTGTTAGGATTGGAAAAAGTAGATGCTAAAATCATTTCTTCACTAAAACAATCAATTAAGGATATGGGGGGAATGTTTGGCAAGATAGTATTCATTCCAAGTGAAGGAAAAACGTCTCGAATGCTTTTAGCGGGATTAGGTAAAAAAGAGAACTTCACTAATGATACTATAAGATTTGTTTCAGGTAAAATTGCGCAGAAAGCAAGAGAGTTAAAATTAAGAGAATTTTCCATAATTGTACCTCCAAGTTCTATAGTGGAACCAATTTCAGCTGTATCTCAAATAGTGGAAGGGTGTAAAATGTCATTATACAAATTTGAAAAATATAAATCAAAAAAGGAAAATATCATCCCAGATCTTACAATTCTAGTTTCTAAATCAGAAAAGATTTCTAAGATGATAAAAACTTCAGATATTATTTCTGATGGAGTTTTATTCACAAAAGATATTGCAAATTTACCACCGAATGACTGTACACCTACAACTTTAGCAAATGTTTCAAAGATTTTATCAAAAAAGAACAGAATGAAGTGTAGTATAATTTCAAAAAAGGAACTCGAAAAGAAAGGGTTTGGTGGAATTGTTGCGGTTGGTCAAGGAAGTAAAAACGAACCCAAACTAATAATCTTGGAACATCGTATGGGTTCTCGAAATGAAAAACCGATTGTATTAGTTGGTAAAGCAGTAACGTTTGACACAGGTGGTATTTCATTAAAACCAGGTGAGAAAATGGATGAGATGAAATTCGATAAGTGTGGTGGATGTACAGTGATTGGAATAATGAAAGCAGTGTCAGAATTAAAACTCCCAATAAACATAGTAGGAATTATTCCATCAGTTGAAAATATGCCAGGCGGTGAATCATATAGACCAGGAGACATCATAAAATTATACAGTGGTAAGACTGCAGAGATTTTAAACACAGATGCAGAAGGTAGAATAATTTTATCTGATGCATTATCTTTTGGAGAAAAACAATATTCACCAAAAGCAATTATTGATTTTGCAACATTGACTGGTGCTTGTATAATTGCACTAGGAACAAACGTAGCAGGCATTATTTCAAATGATGAAAAACTAACACAGAAAATTAAAGAGTCATCAAAAAGGACAACTGAAGAAATATGGGAACTTCCATTAAATAATGACTATATGGATATGATAAAATCAGATGTTGCAGATATGAAAAATGTTGGAATTGGAAGAGCCGCAGGAACAATTACCGCTGCAGCATTTTTAAGAAATGCCATAAAAGACACACCTTGGGTTCACATAGATATTGCAGGTGTTGCATGGACGCAGGTAGCTACAAAAGATAAACCGTATAATCCAAAAGGAGCTACTGGTTTTGGAGTTAGGTTAATTTTAGATTATTTACAGAATATCTGAATTTAGAAATATAGA
>NZ_AHJG01000255.1:0-979 GCF_000241145.1 Candidatus Nitrosarchaeum limnium BG20
TTTATATTTCTAAACTCAGATATTCTGTAAATAATCTAAAATTAACCTAACTCCAAAACCAGTAGCTCCTTTTGGATTATATGGTTTATCTTTTGTAGCTACCTGCGTCCATGCAACACCTGCAATATCTATGTGAACCCAAGGTGTGTCTTTTATGGCATTTCTTAAAAATGCGGCAGCGGTAATTGTTCCTGCAGCTCTTCCAATTCCAACATTTTTCATATCTGCAACATCTGATTTTATCATGTCCATATAGTCATTATTTAATGGAAGTTCCCATACTTCTTCGGTTGTCCTTTTTGATGATTCTTTAATTTTCTGTGATAGTTTTTCATTATTTGAAATAATACCTGCTACGTTTGTTCCTAGTGCAATTATACAAGCACCAGTCAATGTTGCAAAATCAATAATTGCTTTTGGTGAATATTGTTTTTCTCCAAAAGATAATGCGTCAGATAAAATTATTCTACCTTCTGCATCTGTGTTTAAAATCTCTGCAGTTTTACCACTGTATAATTTTATGATGTCTCCTGGTCTATATGATTCACCACCTGGCATATTTTCAACTGATGGAATAATTCCTACTATGTTTATAGGGAGTTTTAATTCTGACACTGCTTTCATTATTCCAATCACTGTACATCCACCACACTTATCGAATTTCATCTCATCCATTTTCTCACCTGGTTTTAATGAAATGCCACCTGTGTCAAACGTTACTGCTTTACCAACTAATACAATCGGTTTTTCATTTCGAGAACCCATACGATGTTCCAAGATTATTAGTTTGGGTTCGTTTTTACTTCCTTGACCAACTGCAACAATTCCACCAAACCCTTTCTTTTCGAGTTCCTTTTTTGAAATTATACTACACTTCATTCTGTTCTTTTTTGATAAAATCTTTGAAACATTTGCTAAAGTTGTAGGTGTACAGTCATTCGGTGGTAAATTTGCAATATCTTTTGTGAATAAAACCCCC
>NZ_AHJG01000254.1:0-2448 GCF_000241145.1 Candidatus Nitrosarchaeum limnium BG20
TTGGAATTCCAAGTCCGGTTAAAGAATCACACCACCCATATCCGCCACCAGGATGAATAGTCCAAAGTAAATAATCACCAGGAGGTGCATTCAAAAATATAGAACCTGCCCAACCAGGCTGCCCATCTAATTCTTTAATTGAAGAGAAATGTTGGAATGAACCGTGTTTGCCAGATCCTACAATTACATCATCACCACGAGTATCATCATCAAAATAAGGGACAGATGTTGTCGATACAAATGCCAGATCAATTAAGTTGTTGTCATCATTATTTTTTGTTTTAAACCAAGTATTCCAAACATGAATATCATCAATTAACCAGTTTGAAAAAGGATTAGTTGAGTTTGAAAAAGCAATTTTCATTGCAGCATCATCAAATGTATTGCCACCGACATCAGATGCATCTTTTGGACCCAAGTCAACACATTCGTCTTGTATCTTATAATCAATCTTTAGAGGCTGGTGTGAATTACCGGTATAATGAGATCTTACATAATAATCAGTTTTACCGTCTGCACCAAAATCAAAACGACCACTGTCAGTATTGGATACGTATATTGGAGCGTGGCCTTTACCCAATACAATTAGATCATCAGAATATGCAGGAATAAACATCATTGAAACTAAAGTTAACAACAAAACAGAAAGTAACAGTTTCATCGCATCATCAATTCTAGGTTATTATTTTTATAGTTTATTAGTAATTTCTCTGGTAAATTCTGATGTGGATCTGTCTCCACCAATATCTTTAGTTTTGACGCCACTTTTTACCAAATCAAAAATAACAGATTCCAGTTTTTGAGCGACAGTAAAGCATTTTGTGTCATGGTGTTTTGCACCTAGCCAATCAAGCATCATTTTAATTGACAACAAAAAAGATGAAGGGTTTGCAATATTTTTTCCTGCTATATCAAATGCTGCGCCATGTACTGGTTCAAACAATGCAAAATTATCACCAATGTTAGCAGCTGGGGCCATACCTAATCCTCCAACCACCTGAGATGATTCATCAGATAAGATATCACCAAATAGGTTTGTAGTCACAATTACATCAAATTTTTCTGGTTGGCGAATCAAATTCATAGCACATGCGTCAACATACATTTGCTCAAATAATACATCAGGATAATTTTTTGCCACTTCAATGCATGATTTTGCAAATAATCCATCAGTCATTCTCATCACATTTGATTTATGAACACATGTGACTTTTTTCATATTGTTTCGTTGTTTTGCGGTTTCAAATGCATACTTTGCAATTCTCTTTGATGCATCCTCTGAGATTATTCTTAATGCAACTGCAGCGTTTCCCAAACTGAACTCTTTACCAGTGTAAAGATCTTCTGTATTCTCTCTAACAATTACCATGTCAATATCATCTCTTAATGCAGACATGTGAGGATACGATTTTGCAGGTCTGATATTGGCATAAAGATCAAGCATCCTACGTAACACCACAATAACATCAGCCGCTGATTCTCCGACGGGGGCCTTTAAACAAACATCAGAATTCTTTATTGTTTGAATTGTTTCATCAGGTAATGCCTTACCGGTTTCGTGAAGGGCTTTATCCCCAGCAGGTAATGTTGTGATTTCAAATTTTAAATCAAGTTTATCATTAATTGTATTCAATACAGATATTGCAGAATCAGATAATTCAGGACCAATTCCATCACCAGTGATTAATGAAATTTTATACATGATAGAGCATTAAATTAAGACAATTTTAGATTATCGTACCTGTTTTTCTTGAAGCATCTTTTTGAGCATTATTCTATTAATTGCATCAATGACTGCTTTTACAGATGTAGTTACAATATCTTCACCAACAGATTTTGCTGAAACCTTGTTTCCTAACGCATCCTCAACTTTTACTGTAACTTCACATAATGCACTAGAACCACCAGAAATAGATGCCAATCCATAATCTTTAATTCTAATTTCAGAAATCTTTCCAGTGATTTTTTGTATGGCATTTAATGCAGCATCCACTGGGCCAACCCCATAATCAGTTCCAATATGATCCTGCCCATCGATGTTTAATTTTACAAATGCGTAAGGCATTGTTCCAATTCCTGTTGAAACGGAGAATCCAGTTAACTGTACAATTCTTTTGAGTTCTTTTTCGCCCAAAACATCACTTGCAATAGATAACAATTCAACATCTGTAATCTGCTTTCCAGCATCACCTAATGTTTTGACTTTCTCTAAGATTTGTTTAGATTGTTCTTCGGTAGGCTTTACACCATATTCTGCAAGCATTGCATTCATTCCATGAATTCCGGCATGTTTTCCAACCTGTAACCATCTTTTTCTACCAACTAATTCAGGGCTAATTGGCTCGTATGTCAAAGGATTACTCAATACACCGTGTGTATGAATACCAGATTCGTGACCAAATGCATTGGTTCCAACTATTGCTTTGTTTGGTTGAACTATAATTCCAA
>NZ_AHJG01000253.1:0-6647 GCF_000241145.1 Candidatus Nitrosarchaeum limnium BG20
TTAAAAAAATAGAAAAAATACAAAGTCCTGAAAAAAAAATTGAAATAAAAGAAAGTTTGGAAAAAAATCCAGACTTACCAAAAATTCTCTTATTATCAACGGGTGGAACAATTGCAAGTAAGGTAGATTACAGAACTGGTGCAGTGACTCCAGTTTTAACTGCTGAGGAACTCAATTCATCAGTTCCTGAACTTGCTAAAATTGCCAATGTTGACGCAATTGTATTATTTTCAGAGTATTCAGAAAACATAATGCCGCAACATTGGTTAAAAATTGCTGAGAAATTAAAAAATTATTCAACTTCTGATTATTCTGGAATTATTATTGCACATGGGACAGATACAATGCATTACACATCATCATTTCTATCATTTGCACTAGCAGGATTTCCCATTCCCATCGCACTTGTGGGTTCACAGAGATCCTCTGATCGTGCATCTTCAGATGCAGCACTGAATTTGATTGGAGCTATAAAATTTCTTGTTGCTTGTAAAACAAATGGTGTGTATATTGTAATGCATCAGGATGAAAATGATGAAACAATTGCGTGTCATTTAGGAACAAGAGTAAGAAAAAACCATACTAGTAAAAGAGGGGCATTTCAGACAATTGGAGATAATCCAGCATTTATTGTTTTAAATGATCAAGTTATTAGAAATTCAAAAGATGATTTTTTCAAAATTAAAGAATTTCAGCCAAAAATAAATCTAAATACTAAAGTTGCTCTAATAAAATATCATCCAGGATATGAACCGGATCTTTTGGAAAAAATCATTGAGATGGATTATAATGGAATAATTTTTGAAGGTACTGGTTTAGGACATATTGGAAAAACAATGTATGAGAATGTAAAGAGAGCCCATGAGAAAGGAATTTTCTTAGGCATGACATCACAGTGTATTGACGGCAGAGTGAGCATGACAGTATATGAAAGTGGTCGAGATTTACTTAATTTAGGAATAATTCCATTAGAGAACATGATTCCAGAAGTAGCACTTGTCAAAGCTATGTGGGCTTTAGGTAATTCAAAAGTACTTGAAGACGTCAAGCAAATAATGCTTCAAAACATTGCTTCTGAAATATCATATTAAAAAATGAGTGGTATGGATGTCTGAATTTATCATTGAAAATGTTGGATTAAAGGTAGGTCTTGAAATACATCAGCAGTTATCAACAAATAAAAAATTATTCTGTAGTTGCACACCATTTGAATCAGATGAATACTCTATAAAATTTCAAAGAAAATTAAGAGCTGTTAAAAGTGAATTAGGGGAATATGATCCAGCAGCACTATTTGAGAGCTCAAAATCTAAAACTATATTGTATTATGCTAACTTGGAAAGTAGTTGTTTAGTAGAGCAGGATGAAGAGCCTCCCCACGAGTTAGACAGTAATGCAAAAAATCTTGTATTAATAATCTCATCAGCACTTAAATCAAATATTTTTAGCGAAATTTATCCAATGAGAAAAACAGTGATTGACGGTTCAAATACGACAGGTTTTCAGAGAACTATGCTAATTTCTCAAGGAGGACATATTGATGTAAATGGTGAAAAAATTGGTGTTCAATCGATTTGTTTAGAAGAAGATGCTGCAAGATTGCTTGGAGATAAGGGAAACATACGAGAATACAGTTTAGACAGACTTGGAATTCCATTAATTGAAATTGCATTAGAACCAGTTGAAGGGGATTCAAAAAAAGTAAAAAAATTGCTTTGGCTCTTGGAAGACTATTACGAAGTACAAAAAAGGTCACTCGCGGGATTGGCTCGATAAGACAAGACGTCAATGTTTCAGTTAGAGATGGCGGAGGAGTAGTAGAAGTCAAAGGAGTACAACAATTAGATCAATTAGAGAAAGTAGTAGAATTTGAGGCAAAGAGACAACATGGTCTTGTAAAAATTGCTGAGAAATTACAAAAATCTAATTTTAGTGAAATTTCAAGAAACACGGATGTTTTTGATATAACAAATGACTTTAAGATTTGTCAATCAAAAATTATACAAAAAGCGTTAAAAGATAAATCAATAATCAAAGCAATAAGAATTAGAAATTTTGCAGGCATGTTTGGTTATTCACCATATGAAGGAATAAGATTAGGAAAAGAGATTGGACAGCTCGTAAAATTTTATGGTATTGGAGGAGTTTTTCATTCAGATGAATTACCTAATTATGGCATAGAAGATAACGATGTATCAATTGTTAAAAAAATATTGGAATTAAATGAGAATGATGCATTTTTAATAATTGCAGCACCTTTAGAAAAAATTGATTTTGCCATAGAATCCATAATTAAGAGAATTAGTCAGGCAAAAAATGGAGTTCCTCCGGAAACAAGATTAGCCATTCAAACAGGTGAAACTGTATTTCTTAGACCTAGACCAGGTGCATCAAGAATGTATCCTGAAACAGATATTCCTCCAATTATTGTAACGAAAAAGGAATTAGAGATTGCAAAAAATAACATACCAAAGTCATGGGATGAGTCATTAAATGAATTGCAAAAAAAATATAATTTGAATTTACAATTAGCTGAACAAATTTTTGATTCACAATATTTAGAAATTTTTGAAAAAATTTGTGAAAAAACTTTAACAGCACCAATTTTTGTAGCATCTATTCTTTGTTCTACTGTTACTAATTTAGAAAGAAATGGATTGAATTCTAATTTATTAAAAAATGAAGAAATTACAAAAACATTCAGATTTTTAGAAGAAGGAAGAATTACCAAAGAGTCAATTGAAATTATCTTTGAAAATATCATGTCTGGAAAATCAAAAACGATTGAAGATGCTATAAAAAATACGTCTATTCAAACACTAAGTAAAGAAGAGTGTGAAAAAATCATAGACGATATTACGAAAAATAATAAAGAGATCATTCAAAATCAAAAAGAACGTGCTGTCAGTCCATTGATGGGAATTGCAATGAAAGAACTAAGAGGAAAAGTATCAGGCGAAATGGTAAACAGTATTCTCTTAGAAAAAATTAGGAAATTTCTAGATAATAATTCATGATTAATGCGGGAAGTGGGATTTGAACCCACGAACTCCTAGAAGATAAGGATCTGAACCTTACGCCTTTGACCAGGCTGGGCGACTCCCGCGATCTAATTTTTAAAATCTAGAATAAGTTTCTTTATTATACTGTTTTACTTAAAATACAATTAATAACTAATTGTGTAGAAAATGGAATTCAGAGAAATTTATTGTAGTAACTGTAAAAAGGTATTAGGAAATTATAATACGAAATTTTACAATGATGATAAAATTGGCGAAATAATTAACACATATCATGTTTCTCATATAAGAAGTGGTCATCAAGTTACAGTAAGAAAATTGATTAAAAAACTATAATTAAAATTTTAATTTTTCAATGGCTTCAGACATAGTAGAGATTCTTTGAATGTTTGGATCTGAAATGTGTTGATTCCATGGTTGTGAGTAAAGAAGTACCTTTTTTTTATGTTGTAAAAATTTCATTGCATTCAATGGGGAATCATCTATAAAAACATCATAATCTAAATTTGCTTTCATTGTACCATCAATTACTGAAACATAATTTTGATAAGATATATCATGTAGTTTAAGCCAACTTTTTACAAAAGAATCAGTTGAAAGTTCTCTAGCTGTTACAATATCAACTTGTCCAAGATTTGAAAGATTTTGTGTAGCAATAGATAAATCATTTTCTGTAGGAGGAATAGAATTCCAATCTTTCCAACAGAAAGTTAATTCTTTATAAAAGTCAAATCTATTAATTTTAAATTTTTTCCAAAAATCCCAATTAGTGATATCATCTTTGGATATATTTGATCTGATTTTATTATTGTAAATTAGCCATGATTCAATTACATCAGCTAGCACACCATCAACATCTAGAGCAATTTTCAAAGTATTACCTATTACTCATTAGACTTTTCAAATTCTTCTAAAAGATTTTTTTGATGTTTATTGAGTTTTTTTGGAATATTAACAACAATTCTAACAAATTGATCTCCTCTATTTTTAGAATTCATTCGTGGTACGCCTTTGCCTTTTAATTTAATTATTGTGTTAGGCTGACTTCCTGATTCAACCTTTATTTTTTCAGTTCCATCTAGTGTGGGAACCATAATTTCACGACCTAAAGCTGCATCAATCATAGATATGTCTTGATCATAAAAAATATCCATTCCATCCCTCTTGAATTTAGGGTGAGGTTGAACTCTAATTCTAACAATTAGATCACCATTAATTCCTCCTGGCATTTCATTTCCTTCTTCTGGGACTGTATAATCACCCGTTTCTACACCATTTGGAATGTCAAACGATATTTTTTTGGTTCCTTTTTTCTTGCCATTTCCTTTACACTCACTACATGGTGTTTGTATGATTGAACCTTCTCCCCTACATACTGAACATGGCTCTACTGTAACAAAAGAAGCAAATCCCATGCTTCTACTTTTACGAACTTGACCTTGACCATTACATGTTGAACATGTATTCTTGTTTGTACCAGGTTTACATCCAGAACCATGGCATATTTCACACAGAATTTCTTTTTGTAGATTGATTTCCATTTTTTTACCATGAAGAACGTCTTCAAGAGTTACTAAAGTTTCATAAAGAATATCAGAGCCTCTTTGTTGCCTATAATTAGATCCGCCTGTTCTACCAAAAATAGATTCAAAAATAGAATCAAATCCACCACTTCTTCCAAATAAATCACTAAAGTCACCTCGCGCACCTTGAAAAATATCTTCATTACTATATCGTCCATCTACACCAGCATGACCGTGTTGATCGTAGATTTTTCTTTTTTCAGTATCTGAAAGAACAGCATATGCCTCAGAAATTTCTTTGAAGTGTTCTCCTGCTTCAGCAGATTTATTTCGATCAGGGTGAAATTTTAATGCTAATTTTCTATATTGAGCTTTTATTTCATCAGAGCTAGATGCTTTAGAAACTCCTAAAACTTCATAATAATCTCGTTTTGCAGCCATAAATTATCCTTTAATTGTAATTGGTGTATAAATTGTATAATGGGTTAATTTTTGGTTTCATCTGCAGTAGATGATTCAGAGTTTTGTTGTGAATTACTGTCATTCTGAGACCCGCTTTGACCAGTATTTTGTTGGTCTGAATTAGATTGAGAAGCAGCATTTTTGTAAAGTTCTGTAGTAATTTCATTAACAAGTGATTTTAAGGTATCAAGTTTTGGTTTAAGAATATCAATTTCTTTATCAAGAGATTCTTTTACTTCTTTAACAGCATCAGTAACCTTAATTCCCTGCTCTTGGGAGATTTTGTCTTTAAGTTCATGGTTGACAAGTTTTTCAACAGTGTAAATAAAACTTTCAGCCTCATTTCTTAGATCAATTTTTTCTTTTTCTTTTTATCCTCATCAGAGAATTTTTCAGCGTCTTGTTTTAATTTCTCAATTTCTTCTTTTGATAATTTTGAGTTAGATGTAATGGTAATTTTTGCTTCTTTTTTTGTACCAAGATCTTTTGCAGCGACATTAATTATTCCATTTGCGTCAATGTCAAATTTTACCTCAATTTGTGGAATCCCTCTTGGAGCAGGGGGCAAGTCTGTAAGATTAAAACTTCCCAATGAAACATTATCAGATGCCATAGGTCTTTCTCCTTGTACCACATGAATTGTAACTGCTGTTTGATTATCTGCTGCAGTGGTGAAAACTTTACTTTTTGATGTAGGTATTGTTGTATTTCTTTCAATCAATGGTTCTCGTACTCCACCTAAAGTCTCAATCCCTAATGTTAATGGAGTCACATCAAGCAATACAATATCACTAGTTACATCACCAGCTATAATTCCTGCTTGAATTGCAGCGCCCATAGCGACTGCTTCCATTGGGTCTATTCCAGATTCAGGTTCTTTGCCAAGCACTTCACCAACAAATTTTTTCACCAGTGGAATTCTGGTTGGTCCACCAACCATTACAATTTTACTAACATCTGATTTTGAAATCTTTGCATCTTCGAGTGCTTTTTCTATAGAAGGTTTACATCTTTCAATAATAGGTCGAATTAATTCATCAAGTTTTGCTCTTGTTAATCTTAGTTCAAGATTCTTTGCACCTGACGAAGGATCATGAGATATGAAAGGCAAATTAATGTCAGTTTCCATTATTGTGGAAAGTTCAATCTTTGCTTTTTCTGCAGCCTCTCTGATTCTGGCCATTGCAGTACTGTCTTTAGATAGATCAATTCCCTCTTTTTTCTTGAATTCATCTAGAATGTAATTAATTACAACTTTATCCATATCTGTTCCACCTAACTGAGTATCACCAGAAGTACTCATTACTTCAAAGACACCGCCACCCATTTCCATTATTGTGACATCAAGTGTTCCACCACCAAAATCAAACACAAGAATTTTCATGTCTTGTTTTGTTTTATCTAATCCAAATGCTAAGGAAGCAGCTGTTGGTTCGTTTATTATTCTTACAACATCAAGACCTGCGATAGTACCTGCATCTTTAGTTGCTTGACGTTGATTATCATCAAAATATGCTGGCACTGTGATTACAGCCTTATCAACCGGTTCGCCTATGAAAGCCTCTGCGTCTTTTTTTATTTTTTGGAGTATAAATGCTGAAATTTGTTGAGGTTTGTAGTTTTTGTCTTGTATTTTGAAAAT
>NZ_AHJG01000252.1:0-533 GCF_000241145.1 Candidatus Nitrosarchaeum limnium BG20
TTTTTGATTTGATTAAGAGCCAACCCTTTGTTGTATAGTGCCTCTATGTTTTTGGGGTTTTGTTTTAGTATTTTATTAAATAATGCAATTGCTCCCTTTGGCTGATTTTTCTCCATTAGGGACATTGCATCATACATTAAATCAGAATTATTTGTAGACCCAAACAAGCCCATATTGAATTACTATTTGTTACTGGTAATGAAAGTTTAGTTTTTGTCTTGCAAAAAGTTTTCAGATGCAGTAATCATCTTTTTTATGTCATCTTTGTTGTGTGCATTTGATATCGCACCTAGTTTTCCAGGTAAAAAGAATATTCCATCATGCGAAATCATCTTAAAGTGATATTTCTGTAGTAGCGTGGTATCACACTTTGCAGCATCCGCAGAATTTTCAATCTTTGTAATTCCGTCTTTAGTAAAATGTGTCATAAATAATGACCCATGACCTGTAACGATTACTTTGTCTCCAAATATTTTTCCCAATTCCACTCTTGCAAATTTACCTAATGAGTTTATTTTCGGATAGATTATTCC
>NZ_AHJG01000251.1:0-1257 GCF_000241145.1 Candidatus Nitrosarchaeum limnium BG20
CTTTTGCTAAATCTGCCATCCATCTCCATTTGGGATCTACTTTGAAGAATGAGAAATTAAAAAAATATTGTTCACTGTATTTTTCATCCATGCCTTTTCATTTTTAAAACCCTATTTAAACAAAAACTAGATTCTCTAATTCTGAACTTGTATGATTTTCTCACTCGATTTATGCCCTGATCTTATCTGAATCTTTGATGATGATACCTTAAAATACTTTGAAAGTTTTTTTATGATTTCTTTATTTGCCTCTCCTTTGATTGGTTTTGATTTTATGCCAATAGTAATTTGTTCATCTTTAATTGTTAGAAAATCTTTGTTAAATTCTACCGTTACTTTGTAAATCACAAAATATCAAAAATCATTATCGCTTAAACTTGTTTGTTTTTAAAATATTGAGAAATTTTGAATTCGATTTTTACTCAAATTAATCTTCATATTCTTCTGACTCTTCTTCCACTTCATTCATTTTTTTATCTTCATCACAGTTTGTTATGGTGTTTATCCCCTGCCCTCCGTTACACTTGTTTATTCCAGTTCCCCCGTCAATGGAATCATTTCCTTGACCTCCATGTAATTTGTCATTTCCTAAACCTCCTGAGATCATATCATTATCTTTTCCCCCGTTTATTTTGTCATCCCCGTCTCCGCCGAAGATTTTGTCATTTCCTTTGCCTCCTGAAATCTTATCATCTCCTTCATTTCCTTGTATTGTATCATCTCCATCTCCACCATGAATTTTGTCATTACCTGTACCTCCAATGATACAGTCATTTCCTTTCTTGCCGTCTATCTTATCATTCCCTTCATATCCGAAGATTAGATCATTTCCGTTTGTTCCTTTTATCTTGTCATTTCCTGGGGTGCCATCGATTCTTGTATAATCTGATTCAGGTAATCCACAGAATAATTCAACTTGTATAATATCACATGATGTTGCACCTTGAACTGATGTACTTCCTTCAGGACATTTTGTTTGTTGTATTGCTCCGGAAAGTGGAACAAAAAAACCTACATCAGAAATAATACATGATGTTGCACCAATGCCTGGTTGATAATTTCCTGGAGAACATGGTATTTCAAAAGTTGCTCCCACATTATCAACAAAATTACCTGCTGATGCAAATGTACATGGTACAAATCCTGTCATAGAATAAGACCCCGGAGAACACTCTGGTGATGAAGTCAATGTAAATATCTGGACACGATTGTTTTCTGGATCTGATACGTAAATATTTCCTACAGAATCCACTGCAA
>NZ_AHJG01000250.1:0-3075 GCF_000241145.1 Candidatus Nitrosarchaeum limnium BG20
TTTGGTGCAATAGAATCAATTTCATCTACAAAAATAATGGAAGGTGCTTTTTCTCTTGCTTCTTTGAAAATTTCTCTTAATCTTGCTTCACTTTCCCCGTAAAACTTACTCATGATTTCTGGTCCAGAGATACTAATGAAATGAGCTTGACTTTCATTTGCAACTGCTTTTGCCAACAGCGTTTTTCCAGTTCCAGGTGGTCCATACAACAACACTCCTTTTGGAGCTTCAATTCCTAATTTCTCAAAAAT
Organism: Candidatus Nitrosarchaeum limnium BG20; assembly: GCF_000241145.1. Classification (NCBI taxonomy): domain Archaea; kingdom Thermoproteati; phylum Nitrososphaerota; class Nitrososphaeria; order Nitrosopumilales; family Nitrosopumilaceae; genus Nitrosarchaeum; species Candidatus Nitrosarchaeum limnium. The sequence continues at coordinate 252 of NZ_AHJG01000250.1, forward strand.
TTCTGGATGTCTTAATGGTAATTCTATCATTTCTCTTACTTTTTTAATTTCATCTGTTAAACCACCAATGTCTTCGTAAGTTACTTGAGGTACACCACGTAATGTTTCACCTTTCTCTGCAATATGGAAAACAGTTTTTTGAGTAACTAACACTGCATCTGCAGCTGGAGTTACTCCTATTACTTGAAAAGTTAAACGACCGCCAAAATATGGAACCATTACATTATCTCCTTTGATCAAAGGAACACTTTCTAAAGCATCTGCAAGGTAACGCTCATCAATTGGAGGAATTGCCTCTAGTGGGGCTACTACGACTTTTTCAGCTGCAACTGCTTTGATTTTTCTTACAGTAATGGTGTCGCCTATTGCAATACCTGAATTATTACGACCTAATCCGTCAATTCTGATAATTCCTTTTCCTTCATCTGATGGATAAAGTGGAAGACATTTTGCAACTGTTCTTCTTTTACCTTTAATCTCAATAACATCACCAGTTGATGCATTTAGTGTATCCATAGAGTCATAATCAATTCTGGCAACTCCACGGCCAACATCTCGCGTATATGCTTCAAGAACTTTTAGAGAAAGTGCATTCTGGCTCATATTACAAACTCCTCTGTCTAATTTTTATATCTTTGTAGTAATTTTGCTAAATTACGCTGATAAAATCACAAGCTTAAAATCCTTAATGAATAGGACACGATCTACTTGGGTAAGAGACCATTAGTAAGAAGACGTGGCCGTGGAGGATTTCAGTTTAGATCTACTTCTACTGGTAAGGTAGGCAGTAAAGCCAAATATCCACGATTTTCATTATCTGAGCAACATGAGGGTCTGATAATAGATCTAGTTCATGAACGTGGAAGAGAAGCTCCTCTAGCTAAAGTAAGATTTGAAGATGGCTCAGTTTCTTTTATGCCTGCAGTACTTGGTACTAAAGTTGGTGAAACATTACAATTTGGATTAAAATCAAAAATTGAAAAGGGTAATGTAATTAGTGTTCAAAACATCCCTGATGGAACTATCGTATGTAATGTTGAGAAACATTTTGGTGACGGTGGTGCTATAGTGAAATCAGCAGGAACTAATGCAACTGTCTTCTCTCATGGTGAAGAAGGTGTGACATTAAAACTTCCATCTGGTAAATTCACTACTCTTAATCCAAAAAATAGAGCAATGATTGGAACTCTTGCAGGCGGTGGCGCAAGTGAACGATTCTTTATGAGTGCAGGTAACAAATGGCGAAGCTTTAGAGCTAAAGGAAAGAAGTTCCCTATTGTTAGAGGTGTAGCACAAGCAGCTTATGTTCACCCACACGGTGGTGGAAGACATCAACACGTTGGTCAAAGTTCTACTGTATCTAGAAATGCACCACCAGGTGCTAAGGTAGGTAGTATTGCCGCCAGAAAAACTGGTAGAGCAAGGATTAAAGAAAGAAAGTAGTAATCTAATTTTTCTTACCTAAAATTGATTAATAGCTTATTAAGATAATTTTTAGTATGCCAAAGCAGAGAATCAGAATTTTTGTAACAGGCAAAAGTTCAAGGAGTATTTTTCCGTCAGGCTCTAAAAGTAATGGCGAAAAAAAATAATGTTTCTGGTTGGGTAAAAAATCTCAAAGACGGAAGAGTTGAAGCTGTTCTTGAAGGTGATGAAGAAAAAGTAAGCAGATTAGTTGAATGGTCTCATGGAGGGCCAGCCAATGCAAGAGTAGAGGATGTAGAAATCAGAAATGAGAAATTTATTGGAGAATTTTCAAAATTTGATGTATTGTATTAATTGATTGTTTGAAATGCCTTTTTTATAATTTCTTTTATCTCTGTTATATCTTGTCCTGTTTTGATTTGTAAAACTTGAGGATTTTCTTTTCTGCTTTTTTGAATTTTAATGATAATACCTTCTCTTTCTGGTTCTACATCTGCAAACCATCTAAACGTCAAAGATTTTCCAAAAACAACTCTATGCATTCTTACATCTTCAACTACATTCCCGCCCAATGATAGACAAAACTCTCTGATAGAATCAAACAATGGCTGAGCTTTTTCTGGAATTTGTTTTTTAAAATCATTATAACTTCTCTTATTTCCAAAAGAAATCATCCCTTCCATGAACAATTAAATTTAATTTTAATTATAAAGGTAGTAGATCTGTTGGTTCCAGTCTAGACGGATAGCCCCATTTCAAGGCATACAAGATCCGCCACGTAGACGAGGAAGCGTGGATGCTCCACCTTAGGATTGCTCCCTCCCGGACCTCATCCCTTTCGATGGTTCGAACTTAGACGTTATCCCTTCGGATAATTCTTGTCCTGCAACCACCCGCCTCGGCGTGATTTCATTTCCGCACACCAAGCGGGATTTACCCATCTAGAGATTTACCCAACAGTTACTGATCTCTGCATATAGCCGGTTTCAGAACAGGGCACGGCTGGCACCCCGATCCTACCTACTACCAATTTTTCTAAGATGCTATGTTATATTTGCATTAGGTTTGATTTTCTTTTAGTCTTAAAACCACATTACACACAGAACAGATCTTCCCAGTACACTCATTTCCACATTTTACACAAATTGACTTTTGTTTGTAGTTAGTATCCTTAACAATTTGAGAAACTTTGATTATTGACTGATAGAGATTGTTTTTAATGCCACTATGTTTGCCTTCTAATGAATTTAGAAATTCACGAATTTCTGTTCTTATTCCCTCATTCATGTGTGGACAAGGCTCTGTTTGAAATGGAATATTATTTGTAAATGCATAAAATACAATTTCCGATTCATAAATCTCACAAAATGGCTTTATCTTTCTCAAAGTATTATCTGAC
>NZ_AHJG01000249.1:0-897 GCF_000241145.1 Candidatus Nitrosarchaeum limnium BG20
ATGACGGTTGTCCAGATGTAGTATCTGAGACCATGACTACATACAAAGCACCAGATGCTGACGGTGATGGAATCCCAGATATTAAAGATGCATGTCCTAATGAACCTGAAAACTTCAACGGATACTTGGATTGGGATGGATGTCCTGATACATTAGGTGCAGAGTCTTCTATTTCAACGCTAGCTGATTCTGATAAAGATGGAATTCCAGATAAGTATGATTCATGTCCTAGTGCTCCAGAAACTTGGAATAAATACAAAGACACTGACGGTTGTCCAGACACTAGTCCAGAACAACAAAGATTCCTTCATGATGATGATCTAGATGGTATACTAAATGATGCTGATAAATGTCCTCTAGTACCAGAAGATTATGTCGGAGTAATCGACGGTTGTCCTGAATCCTAGGTGTTTATAGAAAAATGAAACAATACATAATTCTTGGAATTTTAACTTTAATTATCTCAACTATTGGTGTATTCCAAAGTAATGCTTATGGTGTTCAGGACAATGATCATGACGGAGTACCAAATGATCTTGATCAATGTCCACATTTGAAAGAAGATTATTTGGGTGTAGTTGATGGATGTCCATCAAAGTTTGTCCCATGGTATGATGTTGATTCTGACGGTATTCCAGATGATATTGATGTTTGTCCAACCGTTAGAGAGACTTTCAATAAATTCCAAGATGATGACGGTTGTCCTGACATTTCATCATATGCAAGTAAAGAAACTGCAGACACTGACAATGATGGTATCGCTGATTTTATAGATTCATGTCCAACTCAACCAGAAACATTCAACGGTTACCAAGACACTGACGGTTGTCCTGACAAATTTACTTCTACACTTGACACTGACGGTGATGGAATCCCAGATGTAGTTGACGCATGCCC
>NZ_AHJG01000248.1:0-722 GCF_000241145.1 Candidatus Nitrosarchaeum limnium BG20
ATCTAATGCTTTTCTAATTGTTGCAACTTGTCCATCCATCATTGCAGATGGAGATACTGTATCAACTCCAGCTTTTGCTTGACTAACTGCAATTTTTGCCAGAGTTTCTAAACTTGTGTCGTTATCGACTTTATTTCCTTTAATTATTCCACAATGACCGGTGGATGTAAATTGACATAGACATACATCTGCCATAATTACTATTTTATCGCCAAAATTTTTTCTAATTTGTGAAATTGCCTTTTGTACAATTCCATTATCATCAAATGCAGAAGTGCCATTTTCATCTTTTTTTGCAGGTATCCCAAATAACATAATGGCTGGAATGCCTAAATCTGAAATAGTTCCAACCTCATCGTTTATGTCATCTATTGGAAGTCTTTCAATTTCTGACATTGACTCTACTTTGATTCGTGTCTTTAGATCTTCTTGAACAAATACTGGACAGATTAAATCTCTAGAAGATAAAGTGGTTTCTTGAATTAATTCTCTCATTTTCTCAGATGTTCTTAATCGTCTAAGACGTCTAGTTGGAAATGACATTGTAAAAATTTCTTCTGGGTAAGATATAATTCTAGTCTAATTCCTTTTGTTTTTTATAGTCAAATAACTTGCTTGCCATTTCAATTATGTCTGGATTGCCTAGCTCTGATGCCTTGCGAATATTATTCATTGGAGTGGATACTATACTCTCTACAACAGCTTTTGTTAATTCTTCTATA
>NZ_AHJG01000247.1:0-991 GCF_000241145.1 Candidatus Nitrosarchaeum limnium BG20
CCCTACGATGTCTATGATGAGTTAGATGTTCACACTAATGTTATGAAAGAAGGAGATTCTTATGCAAGATCTAAAGTACCATGGCTTGATATGCTTGAAAGCTGTAACATAATTAGACAGGCATTACAAAAAATGCCAAAGTCTGGTTCTGTAAGAGTCAAACTAAAACCAAATCCAAAAGGTAAAGGACTTGACACTGTATACAAACGAGTAGAATCTGGTAGAGGCTCTTTAGGATGTTATATTGTATCTGATGGAAAACCAGAACCATATAGAGTAAAGATGAGTGTTGGTTCATTTAGAAACTTGATTGCATTACCATATCTTCTAAAGGGAGAAAAACTTGGGAACATGCCATCTGTATACTGGAGTCTTAATTATTGGCCTGTGGAGGCAGATCGATAAATGTCTGTTATTGCACCAAACTTCAAGTTTAGTGAGTTTGTAAAATCTATTTTAGATAATGTATTTTGGATTCTTTTACTTTTCACATTAATTGGTATTCCTGCAGTTCAAGTTATTTTATTCTATATTGAAATGCCTGTAATCAACGGCGAATTACTTACACCATTTCTTGCATTAACATGGTTAGCTGATCCTTCTAGAACTCTTCCAATTTTGAAAGCCTTCATGACTACTGATTTGTTTAGGATTGCAGCATTTCCTGGATTTGGATTTGCAGCATTAATTGCAGCTGGAACAATTTTTATAGAAAGAAAAATGTTGGCAAAACTCCAGTTACGTGTCGGTCCATTTTACTGTGGAAAAGTTGAAGGAATTTTACAATTGATGGGAGATGGACTTAAGTTAATTTCAAAGGAAATTATTATTCCTGCAAAAGCTGACAAACCAATTTTTTGGGCAGCGCCTGTTATCTTTGTTGCAACAGCTGCTGCATTTGTAGCATTAATTCCAGTTGCTCCAGGTTGGGTTGTAGCAGATGTTGATGTTGGCTTATTGGCAGTATTTGCAATCATAGGATTCTTTCCCA
>NZ_AHJG01000246.1:0-28300 GCF_000241145.1 Candidatus Nitrosarchaeum limnium BG20
CTAGTTTTATTGCATTTGTTATTGGATATGTTGATGATAGAAAAGTAATGGGAGGATGGTTCAAACCTCTTGCTTTATTATTTGCTGCAACTCCTATAATCTTTCTAGGTACATATCATTCACATCTTGCTTTTCCTTTGTTTGGAACTGTACAGATACCTGCTCTTTACATTGGTGTTGCACTTTTAATGATTCCAATTACTGGTAACACAATTAATTCAATTGATGTACTAAATGGTGTAGCAAGTGGTTTTATGACCATTGCAAGTTTCTCGTTAAGCATAGCATTATTTATTTTGCAAAATTATGAAATAGCTATTATCAGTCTTCCTTTGGGATTTGTTTCACTTGCATTTTATAAATATCATAAAATCCCAAGTAAGATATTTCCTGGAGATTCTGGCGCTTTGACTTTGGGTGCCATGTATGGGGGAATTGCAATTATAGGTCATGTTGAAATTATTGCAGCTGTTGCACTTTTACCGGCTGTAATTAACTCCTTTTTGTTTCTCTCTAGTATGAAGAGAATTGTAGAGCACAGACAAATCAAAGGAAAACCAGTAGAGCATACTGAAGATTTTAAATTAAAAGCCACTAATGATAAAACTGCACCTATAACTTTGGTTAGATTAATTCTTGCTGGTGGACCGTTATCCGAAAAACAGGTAGGATATGCAATTTTTAGATTAGCTATTTTTTCAGGAATACTTGCAATAATCACTGCAATTATGATGAGGATGACAATTTGAAGATAGGTCTTTTTGGTTTTGTTTTTGTAATGTGGATGTTGATTATTATCGGAGGCGGATTCCTTGTCATGATTATAGGTCCACTTTCAATCTCAGGATATGGTGAATTTGATTTTTTCCTGGCATCTATAATTAAGGCAATCATTGCAATAATTCTTGTAATAATTTGGATTCTAATTTTATCAAAATTGAAGAATTGGATATTTAAAAATGAGATAAAATTCTAACTATCGATCCACTGCTTCTGTTTTTTGTCGTACTCTTTACGTGTATATCGTATAGTTGCTGGAACTCCTATTACTACGGAGTCTTCTGGTACATCTCTTGTAACAACTGCACCCATAGCAACAACACTATTTTTTCCAATTCTTACTCCTGCTTTAATGACTGCTCGTGCTCCAATCACAGCATTATCTTCTATTGTAACTCCAATCATTTTATCGCACATTGGATAAGGATCATTTGTCAGCACTGCAGCAGGACCTATGAAAACATTTTTTCCAATTCTTGAAAGAGGAGGAATGTATGCTTGCCCTTCTATCTTGGTATTTTCTCCAATCTTTACATTATAATCAATGTGCACAAGTGAACCGATTTTTACATTATCTCCAATTTCTACATTGTCTCCGACATATGAAAAATGCCAAATTTTTACATTACTTCCAATCTTTGCTTTTTCTGAAATATAATTAGTTACCAATTAAATCACAAGTGCCATGGATTTGCCATAGTGATAATTTTGTCAGGCAATTTTTGCTTATTATTTGTAAGAAATTCCATCTCTTGCTCTTTATTTCTTAATTCATCAGGTAGCATTATTGGAATCTCTTCAATGATAGGATAAAATCTAGAACATTTGGGGCAAAACAGAGCTCCTTCTGAAACCACATTATCTTTCTCCTTTATTTCGTATAATTCTAATGGGTGATTTTTGTCAATTGGACAAGCCAAAATATCTATCATTGATCTATTCATTTTAAATCCAGATAAATTGGAATTCCTTTCTGACTAGATAAAAGTGCCGCTTCAGCTATTTTAGTTACATTAACTGCTTGCTGTGATTTTACAACCAAATCGTTTTTTCCTTCTATTGCGCCCAAAAAACTTTGAATTTCTAATAATAATGGCTCTTGTTTTTCATTTCGTGGAATCTCGGTTTCTTCTTTTTTCTCTACTTTTACTTCTTGTGAAATAAAATCTGATGTAATTATTGCATCTGTACAAACAGCTGAAAATGTCCTTACTCTTTTTGGAGTGATCCAATTTGATGAAATAATTGCTATTTTGTCATTCTTATATCCCAACATTATGCTTGCAAAATCTTCATGTTCATGATTTATTCTTCCTGACCTTGCAAAAACTACTTGTGGCATATCATCAAACAACCAGTTTGCAGTGTCTATATCATGTACAGATGTGTCATAAATTATTCCCACATCTTTAATGTGAAGTGGCATTCTATTTTCACGGTGAAATTCTAACATTACTAATTCTCCAAATTTTTTCTCTTTAACAAATTTTTTTACAATATCTACTGCTGGATTGAAACGTTCGATATACCCACATGTTAGAATCACTTTATTTTTTTCAGCAATTTCTAAAATTTTTTGACCATCTTCTGATTTGTATGTCATTGGTTTTTCTACAAATACATGTTTTTTCGCTTGAAGTAATTTTGTAGCAATTTCTGTATGAGTTGAAGTAGGTGTTACAACAAATGCTCCATCAAATTCTTCAAATTTTATTAAATCATCTAAATTACTATAATGTTTCACTGAATATTTTTCCCCATATTCTTTACTTCTCTCTGCATTTACGTCGCAAACTGCACAAAGTACGCCTAATTGAGATAATATTCTAGTATGGTTTTTCCCCCAACCACCAGTACCAATTTGAACAATTTTCATCTAATAAACCTCTGTTAACCAGTGTGAGTAATCTTGGTTTTTGTTCATTACTATTTCAGTATATTTTTTCATCAATTTCATAGTTATCTCTCCAGGTTTGCCGTTAGCAATTTTTTTACCATCCATTGAAATAATTGGTGTGATCTCAGCTGCTGTACCCGTAAGAAAGATTTCATCAGAAATCATTAGCTCGCTTCTTGCAATTTCAGTTTCTATTACATCTATGTCAAGATCACATGCAATTTTAATAATCGCATCTCTTGTGATTCCATTTAACGCTGAGGATGATAATGGAGGTGTAATTAATTTGTCCTCTCTCACAATGAAAATATTTTCACCAGGTGCTTCACTTACATTCCCACTATGATCTAGTAAAATTGCCTCATCAAATCCATTTCTTTTTGCTTCTTGTGTGGCTATAATTGAATTGAGATAATTGCCCCCCATCTTAGCTTGTGGAGGTGTTGACATATCTGAAAATTTTCTCCAAGATACAACACCGGCTGTAATTCCATTTTTATTAAATAAATCTCCAAATGGAAAAATAAAAATTGCAACATTAGTAGGTGCCTTTTCTGTTAAATGTAAATTAATTCCATAATCTCCGATAAAATAAAATGGTCTAATATAGCATGATTTTTTTATTTTATTTTTCTTACAAATTCCTATAATTGCATTGTTTATTATTTCATCTGAAAAATTAAGTGATATATTATAAAATTGCCCTGATCTTCTAAATCGTTTGATGTGTTCATCTAATCTAAAGATAAACAGATTTTTCCCATTCCAGTATGCACGCACCCCCTCAAAAACTGATGTACCATAATGAATTGCATGTGTTGTAATTGGTACCTTGGCCTTGTCTAATGTCACAAATTTCCCATCAAACCAAACATATTTTGAAAGAGGTAGCCCCATAAAAAATCTCAACTACATCAGTAATTAATCTATTCTGCAACTCTTATTTCCTGTTTTCTCTCTCAATTCTTGAATTGGAGGATATTTCTCAATATTTCATTTGATTTGATGCCATAACATGATGAAGATTTGATGATCTCACTTCAAAATAATTTTTATTTTGATAATTTAGGAAAAAATAAAAATTTGAATAAAATTTACTGAAAAAATAGATCTGATTTTGACCAAAATGATTTTTTTCATTTTCCAAATATTTTAAAATTGTATTCCCAACATCACCCATTTTGTGTAATTTTTTTAATTTCACCTGTAAAAATTCTAGTGAATTGTAGTTTCTCTTATGGCAGCAAAGAAAAAAGCAGCAGCTAAAAAAACAACCAAAAAGGCTTCAAAAAAGAAATAAACTTTTGAAGCTTGTTTTATTTTTTATATCTTATTTTTCAATTTCTCAAATGATTTTTTCTGATAACTTTACTTTGACCACCCCTCTTTAGGGAATTTCATTCCTAAAACACGGGTTGTTTTGTCTTCCATCTCTGAAAATTTTTTAATTACATTCCAATTTTCGTCAATAATTCTCGCAACACTTTCTGGTACATCTTTTTTCCAATTGGATTCTTCCCCCAAAGCTGCTTTGTAGATATTCTCTTTTACAGCTGCTGCAGAGAGAGCCCGTCTTTGACCTATTTTTGGTTTTAATCTGTATATTTTGAGCATGTATCCTTCTGCTTTATCTCCAGTATATGAAAAAAATTCCCCTTTCACTCCTCTTAGAATTTGTTTTCTTAATTCCCATGATTTTGGAGATAAAAGTGGTGGCATGTATTTTTTAAAAGGGGCAAAAAATGCATAATCATCAGTAACTGATACAGAATCTCCAAAAATTGATGTGATCATTTTTTTTCTAATCTCAAAACTAAATGGAAAACTTTTACTGTTGATTTCATTTTTTCCAGATTTAAAAACCACTGGCATAATTTTTACAATATCTGCATTATTTTTTAATTCGTTAATTATTTCAACATGTGCATTAGTTACAGGATTTAGATGTGCAAGATAGAGAGCAGTTATCAACTACTGTAACTAAAAAAATGTTATATTTCAATGATTGAATTTCATAAATAATGGGGACGATGGGATTTGAACCCACGATCTCCAGCACCCGAGGCTGGCAGTATACCAAGCTAACCTACGTCCCCAAAGATCAGAACAAATTGAAGATTTTATTTCTTTAAAAATTTGATTATCCGTATGATTCGTATTTTACTTGGAAGTTTCCATCTGGACCCTTGTCATGCTCTGTGATGAAACCTTTTGGTTTTAAGAAATCCATTACCCCATCAATTGTTCCTTGCCAACCACAAACATAGAACATTGTATTTTCTTTTGTGATTTTATCTCCAATTAGTTCTTCTAATGGTGACATTCCATTGTCTCTTGGTCTAAGAAATGTTTCAACTCTACCAACTTGACCGGCCCATGATCTGTTAAACCATTCTTGTGGTCTACTGATTGCTGCCCTGTATGTAAAATTCCACTGATCTTTTCCTCTAGCTTTACTTTCATTTTCTAACTCTGTTAGTAATTCTTTATAGCTTAATTCATCAACATAACTAGCACCATGAAGAACAATGATTTCACGTTTATCTCCCGTAGCATGTAGATGCTGTGCAAAACTTACAAATGGTGCAAGACCTGTTCCTCCACCAATACATATTATTCGTCTATTGTCCTTTTCTCCATTTGGTAATGTTTCATTTATCAAAAGTGCTCTTCCTGTAGGTTTTAACCATAAAATTTCATCACCTTCTTTTGCATTGAATAATTGAGTTGTTAATCTACCTGGAAGTGGTTTTCTTACCCATCTAATTACAAGCTCGATATACTTTCTATTTTCAGGATGTGATGCAATGGAATATGCTCTTCTAACGATTTTTCCACCTTCTACTGGATTTGGTAATCCTAACGTGATAAATTGACCTGCTTGATAATCTGGGACAGGACCGTCTTTTGGTACTAATCTAATTATTACAAGATCTTCTTTAAGCAATTGGACATATGTGATAGTTGCTTTGTTATCTACTACCATAACGTTACATCCATCCTAATTATGGTTAAATATCTTGTGTTAATTTCATGCATATCTTATTCTTAAACCGCTAAACGTTAATAACCAATTTGAAAAACGATATTCGATCAGTTTACTGATTATTGGGCCGATCGTCTAGTCTGGTAGGATGGGTGCATGGCATGCATCAGATCGAGGGTTCAAATCCCTTTCGGTCCACTCTTTTTTACATTGACAAGTAGTCTCTCCAATTCAGAATCTTTTTCTTTCAAGATCTCTTTAATTTTCTCTGTTGATATTGGATATTCAAGATAAATCATAGCCTGTAATGCACTTTTTCTAACTTCCAAATTTGGATCAAATAAGCAATTATCTATTACTTCTTTTGCCTGTCTTGCTTTAAGATGACCTAGTGCTCCTAAAGCACAAGCTCTTACCATGGAACTTTGATCATTTGTAAGCTTGATGATTTCTGGAATTGAATTAGAATCATTTCTGTTTGCTAATACTAGAGATAGATAACCTCTGATGTTTTTATTTTGAGAATCTAAATTCTCTATTAGTAAATTCGAAATTTCATTTTCATTTGATACTAGAGCACTAAATGCCTCACCTCTTATCTGAATATTTTCATCATCTAATTTTGAAATTATTTTTTGTATGATTTCTTCATCATTTGAAAATGACAAAGATTCTAAGATTTTGATTTTTTCGTCTATAGTTCCTAAATCTAACATTTCTTTGATGTTTTTCATATTATTCATTGAAATGCCCAAATCTGCTTAATAACAGTTCAATATTTTACATAAAATTTTCCCTATAATCAAAAAAATCCTTTTAGCTTTAAATTATCGTTAAATACCGAATCACTCATGTCAAACGAATCCAGAAACACCATATTCATTGGTAAGAAACCATTGATGGCATATGTAACATCAACGCTAATTCAATTGGCAAACTTACCCTCCGTCTACATCAAAGCTAGAGGTCTAAGCATCGGTCGTGCTGTGGATGTAGCTCAAATCATTGCAAGAAAGACAGAAAATGCTGGATACTCTATTGGAGAAATCAAAATAGGCTCCGAATCATTAGAGTCACAAGACGGTAGAACCAGAAACGTTTCAACAATAGAAATTGAAGTAAAGAGAAACAGTTGATATCTGTACTTTACTTGTAATTTTTTATTTTATTCTCTTTTTGAAAATCCATACTTCTTTTCTAATTTTTGGAATTTTGGTAAATCAACCAAATCATTGAATTGATCAAAATTTACTACTTTATGTTTAAACTTTGCAGTAGTTCCGGTTTTCTTTAATTCTTTTAAAATATTCATTGTTGCAAAAGTATTTGCAAACAACACTGAAAGTGGATATAATATTATTTTAAATCCCAATTTATGCAATGTTGTTGCAGAATTCATTGGTGTTGCACCCCCTTCAATCATATTTGCTACAAGTGGAGCATTGATTGCTTTTCCAATAATTCGCATTTCTTCTAATGATCTTGGTGCCTCGATAAATACCGCATCTGCACCTGTTTTTTTGTTTTGTAAACCACGTTCTATTGCAGCATCTAATCCTTCAGTTGCTCTTGCATCTGTTCTTGCAACGATAATGAAATCTTTACTTTGTCTTGCATCAATCGCTGCACCTAATTTCTCTGTATATTCTTCTTGTGAAATAACTTCTTTTCCTTTCATATGTCCACATCTTTTTGGCCATCTTTGATCTTCTAGAAAAATTCCAGAAGCTCCTGCTGATTCTAACTCTCTAACTAATTTCCAAACGCTTAACGCATTTCCATAACCTGTATCTGAATCTACTATCACTGGTACTGACACTGCTCTGCAAATTCTTCGTGCATTATCAAGAGTTTCTGTTGCTCCAATAAACCCATAATCTGGCATTCCAAATAATGTGGCCGAAGTTCCATATCCTGTTTGAAACATGGCTTCAAATCCAACTTTTTCAGCAATTTTTGCTCCAATTGCATCATACACTCCTGGGATTACAAGAGGTTTGTTTGCTTTTAACATAGTTTTCAAACTTTTCATGATTGCTCTTTTTCTTAGAATTATTTATGACTTTAAAATCATATTGTAATATCCACATCTCTTGTTTCAGGATTAATTTTTGCACCAATCAAAATAATTATCGAACCAATAATCACATTCATTCCTAATAAAATTGGGATCCATTCTGTACCTTTTGATAGCATTGTAACTGCAATTAGAGGTGCCCATGAACCAAAAATTAAACCACCATTGTAAATTAAACCACTTGCACTGTTTCTTACCTCTGTGGGAAATCTCTCAGAGAGAAATGCTGGGATTGGACCAAATCCTGTTGTTGCAACAAAGATTAGAATTATTGTATATGTTGCTCTTTCATATACAGATTGTGCATTGTAGAGCCCATAAAATGTAGGAATTGCTAATGCTATAGCTGCTATTGCAAAAAATGCAATGGTCTTTCTTCTTCCAATTCTTTGACTGAGATATCCTGTAAATATTTGTCCAAATAACGAAGTTGTTGTTCCAACAATCATTAATAGTGATACTTGTGATTTTTCAATCTCTACGTAATTTTGTAAAAATGTTGGATAAAACCCAATTGAAGTATAATATGCATACATTAGACCTGTCATCAAAATCAAAGAAAAAATGAATTTCTTCCTTCCATCTTTGCTTGAAAGCAATTTTTTTAGAGGTGACTTTTCTGTTTTTCTCTGTATTTGTTTTTTAAGCCATACTTCTGATTCATTCATCCTAAATCTTACAAAAAGAGCCACTAGACCTGGAATTATTCCTGTAAAGAACATAATCCTCCATCCAATTTCTATAAATTCTTTTTCAGAAAATATTGAAACCACTCCAAAAAATACTACTGATGCTATTACAAAACCAAAATTAAAACCACTTTGCAAAAAACCAGACAGAATACCTCTCTTTTCTTTTGGTACTGTCTCCATTGTGATTACTGCCCCACTCCCCCATTCTCCTCCTGCAAAGAACCCTTGCATGAATCTTAATCCGATTAGCAAAATCGGTGCCATGATTCCTACCATTTGCCATGTTGGCAACAATCCTGTTGCAAACGTTGCTCCGGAAAACCCAATTATTGTAATCATCATCGCTTTTTTTCTTCCATGTTTATCTCCAAAATTTCCAAAAAATGCTCCACCAAATGGTCGCATTATCAATGTAATGATGTAAGCTGCAAATGTTGCTAAAAGTGAAAATGTTGGATCTTCAGCTGGAAAAAATAGTATACTAATTAATGGAATAACCAATAACATCAAAACTAGATCATACCCATCAAGTGACCAACCAAGCCATGATCCAAATACTATAGATTTTTGTTGTTTAGTAAGCGATGTCAGTATTGACTCTAAAAAATAGATTAATTTTTACTTTTCAAAAATACTTATTCTATCTTGATCTCTTTTCCTTTCTTTATGTCTTTTTCATCTATTTTCTTTAGCTCCGCTTCTAAAAATTTTCTATATTTTTGAGTTTCTTCGCTTGTCATATTTGCAAAATTTGAATCAAGAATTGAACCTATAGAGGACATCTTTTCTAAGAGATCCATTGTAACAAATCTACCTACGTTTCCTAGTCTAAAAAGTACATCCAATTGTTTTCTCACAATATCGTTTATCTTATCGACATCCGCTGCTGTTTCTATTCCTTTTTTTGTTAATTGATATTTGCCATCTTTTGCTTCCTCAATTAGACCTTCATCAAGTAATCTTCCTAATAATGGATAAATCAAACCAGGTGATGGTTTCCATACCCCATTACTTTGTTCAGCTGCATGATCTATGATTTCTTTACCTGTATAGGCCTTAGTTTTTAATAATTCTAAAATAAAATATCTTGAAAACCCTCGAGGTACAGAACTTCCTACTCTTTGAAACCATTCAGAAATCATAAATAATAATATCACTAGCGATATATAATAATTTTTTGAACTATGTGCCTCCATTACTACATATTTAACCCACCTTCTAGGTACCAATTCTGATAAATGGTCGAATCTATTGAATTTGATTTGATAATATGTGGTTCTGGATTAGCAGGATTAAGAGCTGCTATAGAAGCCGCAAGAAAAAATCCTAAAATCAAGATTGGAATTGTTTCAAAAGTTCAAGTAATGCGTTCTCATTCTGTATCTGCAGAAGGTGGAACAGCTGCTGTTCTTTTTGAGGATGAGGGAGATACAATTGAATCTCATATTTATGATACCGTGAAAGGAAGTGATTTTCTTGCTGATCAGGATGTAGCTGAAAGACTTTGTGTAGAAATGCCAAAGGAAATTTATCAATTGGATCATTGGGGGATGCCATGGTCTAGAAGAAAAGATGGGAGAATAGGACAAAGAAATTTTGGTGGTTATAGTTTTCCGCGAGCAACATATGCATCTGATAAAGTTGGTTTCTTTGAAATGCAAACTTTGTATGATACTTGTCAAAAACATGAAAATATTGAATACCTCAATGAATGGTTTGCAACATCAATTATTCATGATGGAAAACGATTCTTAGGTATTACTGCAATTGAACTTTCTTCTGGAACTTTTTATTCAATTAAAGGAAAAGCTTTGATTATTGCAACTGGTGGAGCTGGAAGACTGTATAGTTTTTCAACTTATGCTCTATCTTCCACCCCAGATGGGTTGGATATGGCATTACGCGCAGGTATGGCATTAAAGGATATGGAATTTGTACAGTTTCATCCAACTGGAATTTTACCCTCTGGAATACTTATCACTGAAGGTGCTAGGGGAGAAGGAGGTTATCTTCTAAATAACAAAGGTGAAAGATTTATGAAAAAATATGCTGGTGAAAAAATGGAATTAGCTCCACGTGATATTGTCTCAAGAGCAATGATGACCGAAATGAGTGAAGGTCGTGGGTTCAAACATGAAACAGGTGTTGATTGCATGAAGCTTGATTTAAGACACCTTGGCGATGAAAAAATCAAAGAAAAATTAGGTGGCATTAGGGAGATTTCTATCAAATTTTCTGGATTAGATCCTGCTACTGAAGTTCTTGATGTTAGACCTGTATGCCACTATATGATGGGTGGTATACATACTGATATTGATGGAGCAACTGAATTACAAGGTGTTTGGGCTGCAGGTGAGGCAGCATGTAACAGTGTTCACGGTTCAAATCGACTTGGTGCAAATTCCACTTCAGAGTGTATAGTTTGGGGAAAGATTACAGGTAATTTGGCAGTTGATTACATTGAAAAATTTGATATGGCAACTCCTTGGCCTCATCATTTGGTTGCAGCTGAAGAAAAAAGAATCTATGATGGAATTTTTCGAGGTAATGGTGATGTTAATCCATATGAAGTTAAACAAGAGTTGACCGATACAATGAACGATAAAGCATATGTCTTTAGAAATGAAAAAAATCTAGTTGAAGGACTAAAGAAAATTCGACAACTAAAACAACAAGCTTGGAAACATGTTGATGACAAAGCAAAAGAATACAATACTAATTTTTCAAATGTAATGGAACTTGATTCAATGTTTAGAGTTGCAGAAATTGTTTTACTTGGTGCTATTAATAGAAAAGAATCAAGAGGTGCACATTCAAGAACTGATTATCCAAAACGTGATGACGCAAACTTTTTGCATCACACTTTAGCGTATTATGATCCAAAAGAACCTATAATGAAAACACATCCTGTCACAATTACTAAATATCAACCAGTAGAGAGGAAATACTAATGACAAAACAAGATGAACATAAGGAAGGAATTGGAGGAATGATTAATCCTCGAAGATATGGTATTGAAAGAGTTGCATATTTGTTAATGCGATTAAGTGGATTGGGATTGTTGGCATATTTTATTGGTCATATTTATGAAACCAGTTCAATTTTAAAAGGCGAAATAGGTTGGAATGAATTTCTTCAATTAACACAAACTACTGAAGGCCATGCTATTTTAGCTATAGTAATTGCAATGTGTGTTTTTCATACTGTCAATGGAATTCGAGTCATGCTTGGACATGGTGGAATAGGTGTAGGAAAACCTGCAAGACCTGATTATCCATATCTTCCAGCATCTCAAAACATACGACATAAAATGGGCATTTATTCTGCAATAATACTTGCAGCTATTGCAATGATGTATGGGTTAACTGTAATGTTTGGTGAATAAAATGAGAGAAAGCATAATTATGAAAATACACTATGGAACTGCTTTAGCAGCTGTGGCGCTTGTCGCTGTCCATATTTTGATGCGTCTCACACAAGGATTTGCAGAATCATTACAATATGAAAGTGTAATTGCCAATTACAAATTTCTTCCATATGCTGGAATGCTTGAAATCATTTTGATTTTGTTATCTATTCATGGATTTAATGGACTAAGAGTCATTTTATTAGAACTAAAACAAGGTAGAAAATATGAAAAAGCGGTTTCATATGGTTGTGTAGTGGCTATGATTGCATTGATTGCTTATGGTTCACGAACAATAATAATGGTGAATACGGGGATGGTATAGATGGCACAAACATCTAGTTTAGCAGAAACAAACACATCATCTAATTCTACTTTAAAATCAATAACTCTACGTATTGCAAGATTTAATCCAGAACATGATGATGCCAAGAAATTCATGGAGTTTACTATTTCATATGAGCGATGGACTACTGTGTTAGAAGCAATTCTCGATGTAAAACAACATTTTGATCATTCGGTTGCAGTTCGTTATTCTTGTAGACAAGCTACATGTGGTTCATGTGGGATGATTATTAATGGTAAACCAAGACTTGCATGTTTTACAAAAATTAGCGAATTGAATTCAAATATTGTAACAGTAGAACCAATGAACAACTTTCCAATTATTCGTGATCTGGCAGTAAAATTTGAACGATTATTTGATACCCATCATAAAGTAAAACCCTATCTGATTCGTGATGATACTGAAATTGAAACTAGTGCAAAAGAATTCTTACAGTCTCCAGAAGAATTAGAACAATACATCCAATTCTCAAATTGTATTAAATGTGGATTGTGTAATTCTGCATGCCCTACAATGGCAACTGATTCTTCATTTGTAGGTCCTCAGGCATTAGCTCAAGCATACAGGTATGTTGCAGATAGTAGAGATAAAGGCAAAGATCAACGTCTAAAGATTATTGATGACTCTCACGGAATTTGGAGATGTCATTTTGCAGGCTCTTGTAGTCAAGTATGTCCAAAAGGAGTAGATCCAGCCATGGGTATTCAATTATTACGTGGTTATATGTTAGGTTTTAAAAGTTAAATTTTCTTTTTTGGATTAGGACTATTGTTTACCTGATTGTTGATTTGTTCTGCCATGAAATGATTTGATACATTTACTTTAACATCATCTACTCCATCCACTTTCAAAAGATTATCGTGAATATCCTGACAGATCTTAAAACCAAATACTGCTGGACAGAATGGACTTGTAAGATGCAAATCTACCTTAACATTACTATTGTTAATATCAACCTCATCAATTAATTCTAGTTCAACAATTGATGTGTTAATTTCTGGATCTACAATCTTCGATAATTCATCAAATAATTTTACTCTAAGTTGTTTGATATCTAAACTCATAATAAAAAAAGCATCGATGCTATATATAACCATTCTAGAACCTTAGGTAATGTATCGTTCACGTCTTGGTACTGATTTGAGTGATATTACTTTGGATTATGTTTCATCTATCAATGATGATTCTCAAATAGCACTTTATGATATTATTGGAAGTCAAGCTCATACTTTAATGTTATATGAAAATCAAATCATTTCAAAAAACGATGTAAAAAAAATTCTCATAGCACTAGAATCTTTAAAAAATGAAAAATTTGATAATTCATCTGGAGCAGAAGACATTCATGAACTAATTGAATCCCTTGTAATTAAAAAAGCAGGTATTACAAGTGGCGGAAAAATGCATACTGCAAGATCAAGAAATGATCAGGTTGCACTAGACATTAGAATGAAGATTCGTGACGATATTAACATTATTTGTAATTGCTTACTTGATACTATTGAAGCTCTTGTATCATTGGCGAAAAAATCATCAAAAAACTGTAATGCCACTTTATACTCATTTACAACAAGCTCAAGCAGGCTTGTTTTCTCATTATTTACTGGCTCATGCAGATGTATTGTTCAGAGACTTTGATCGTCTTTATGGTGCATTCATCCACGTTAATCAAAGTCCTCTAGGTGCAGGACCTGTTGGCGGAACCAGTATAACGATAGATCGTCATAGTACTGCTAAGATGTTGGGATTTGATGGAATAGTTGAAAATTCAATTGACGCAACAAGTACAAGAGATTTTGTAGCAGAATATGTTTCAATGTTAGCAATTTTGATGACCAATCTTAGTAGAATTTCTGAAGATTTTATAATTTGGTCTACTTCCGAATTTTCATTTATAGAACTAGCAGATGAATTCACATCCCCTTCAAGTGTAATGCCTCAAAAGAAAAATCCTGATATCTTAGAATTAACAAGAGGTAAAACTGCAGAAGTAATTGGAAATCTTACTGCAATTCTAACTACAATTAAAGGGCTAGCTTCAGGATATGGACGTGATCTCCAGCAAATTAAATCATCTATTTGGTCAACATCAAAAATTTCAATTAGTGCATTAGTTATTTTGAAATCAATTCTTCTCACATTACGTGTTAATGAAAAAAACATGAAAAAAGCAGCAGAATCTAGTTATCTTATTGCTCTTGACATTGCAGAGAAACTAGTTCAGAATGGTATTCCATTTAGAACAACTCATAAAATTGCAGGAAACCTAGTCCAAATTGCACATCAATATGATAAATCCTTGAATAAACTCAGTGTTAAAGAAATTTCAAAAATAGCTCTGGAAACAAAGGTTGATCCAAATTTAATTATGAAAATAATACAATCTACAACTATCATATCATCTCTAAAAGAACGAAAATCATTTGGATCTTCAGGATATGATGAACAAAAAAGAATGATTGAAGATCGTATGAATAAAATTAACAGCTATAGAATCAATGTAACACAACGAGATAATAATATTTCAAAGGCATTATCTAATTTATCCAGCAAAATTGCCGAATTAATAAAATAAGGGCGGGTCTAGTGGGATTCGGACCCACGACAACCGGATTAAAAGTCCGGTGCGCTACCTGGCTGCGCCATAGACCCCTGAGAAAAATGCTTGACGTGTATAATTTAGTCTTTTACAAAATTTTTTACTGCTTCAGAAACTTTTAATCTGGCAATTTGTTTGAAATATTCTGTGCCCTTGTAGTATAGTCCGGTCTAGAATTCGACCCTGTCACGGTTGAGACGCGTGTTCAAATCCCGCCGAGGGCGCCTTTTATCTTCTTAAATTATTTTTTACGTGTGATATTGCCGATCTTATTCCTGATTTTTAATACAATGATGACACGAATATTGTTGGATCTCTCTTTAAATGGAAATATTTTCACCATTGAAAGTTAATTTTTGAAAATCTCTCTTACAAGAATATTAAAATTCAGGCAATTTTAGTAAATTTTGATGTCTGAAGAAAACAAGGAATCTAAGATAGAACCAGCACCAAAAGTTTCAGCATCAGAAACTACAAAAGATCCAGCTAAATCTGCAGCTGTCAAAGCCGAGGCAGCAGCTAAAGCAGCAGCAGAAGCAGCTCGTGCAGAAGCTGAAGCTGAAGCAGCATTAGCAAAAGCAGCCGCAGCTAAAGCCGCAGCAGAAGCAGCAGCAGAGGAAGAGTACAAAGCAATAGCTGCAGAAGTTAAAGCCGCAGCAACCAAAGCTCCAACATTTACTAATTTACGTAAAGGTGAAGAAATATTTCGTAGAGAAATGGGCGAACCAGAATTCTTCTTAGCAAAAAAAGATAGATTTCCAAGACCTGTACTTTCATCTGATGAACAAGATGAACTTACAAGAAAAGTTGAGATTCCAACTGATAACACACCAAAATACATTCCACAACATGTGTTGAGTCCAGAATTTGGTGGCATGTCAAATTATGAATCTGGTGTAGGAAAATTCTTGGAAGAAACCAAACAAAAGCTAAAGAAATTAAAAAGTGATCCAAATGCATCTGAAAAAGATATAATTACAACACAACAAGAAATCGAATACTTAGAATCTATTTATGAAAATTATTTCATAGGAATGAATGTTTTCCGTACTGCAAAAGGTGGAAGGAATAAACTTCGAGAATAATTGATGATGATATGAGCGAAATTAATTTTGATATAATTAATGCAAGAGTCACATTCAAAAATGTACCATTACACACACTAGCTAGATTTAGATTTGATGATCTTAAAACAGCATGTGAAACTTTTAAGAAAATCCCAGGTGTTGCAGAATGTATTATTATTCAAACTGCAAGTAGGATAGAGATATTCACCGTAAGTAATCTGGAAACAGGTGATA
This sequence comes from Candidatus Nitrosarchaeum limnium BG20, assembly GCF_000241145.1. Lineage (NCBI taxonomy): Archaea > Thermoproteati > Nitrososphaerota > Nitrososphaeria > Nitrosopumilales > Nitrosopumilaceae > Nitrosarchaeum > Candidatus Nitrosarchaeum limnium. The sequence continues at coordinate 16,085 of NZ_AHJG01000246.1, forward strand.
CTCCTGATGGAAGAAGAACTGAAGGAAAATCCCTCGTATTGAACCAAATCAAGGAAACTTGGGAATCGTTATCTACGTTAGAGCAAATTGATATAGATCATTTTGATCAGACTCTTGAAGTTTACAAAGGTACTGATGTCTATGTTAATCTATTAAGATTAGCATGTGGTTTGGATTCAGTAGTTGTAGGTAAAGAAGAAATATTGAATGAAATTAAAACATCTCTTTCAAATGCAAAAAACATCAATGTTTCAGGCCCCATTCTAAATAAATTATTTGAAAGTATAATACGAATTTCAACTCGAATACGCGAAACAACTGGAATTAGTAAAAATGTGATCTCTCTTGGGGATGTAGCTGTAAAAATCGTTGATGAGAAAGCAGGCCTTGATGCAAAAAAGAAAATTTTGTTAATTGGTACAGGTGAGTCTGCAGCAAGAGTTGCTAAAACTCTTAATAAAAAAGGATTTGCCTTTGATGTGACCAGCAAAACCATTGAACGTTCAACCGGTTTTTCTAAAATATTAGGTGGAAAGCCAGTAGCGTTTGAAGAAGTCTTATCAGGATTTGATAAATATGATATAATTTTTGTTGCAACTACTGCTGATTACTTCTTAATTACATTTGATAGAATAAAATTAGTTATGGAAGAAAAAAAGAAAGGGACATTGATAATGGATTTGTCAGATCCAAGAACTGTTGATGAAGGAATTACCGCATTACCTGGAATCAAATTATTGTTTAGAGATCAGATTGCAGAGATATATGAAGAAAATGTAAAAGCTAGAGTTGGAATAGTCCCTGCTGTAGAAAAAATAATTGAAAAAGAAATTCCCATAATTGAAGCAACAATGAAACAAATAACTATATAATTTTTAATTATTTCTAAATCAAAAACATGAATCTGTATAAATTAATTTTATTTCTTTCTTAGAATAAATTGCATCAAAGCTTCTTTTGAATAATCTATTCCATGTACCTCATCAGTGTGTTTTCCAAATTCTTCTATGACGTTTTCAATCTCTCCTTCTGAAACAAATTCACACTCAAATCCATAATCACTACACTTTAGTTTGGCCATACTTCACATTCACAACTCTGCATATAAATACCAAAAGATGATGTTTAGTCATAAAAGAGATCTGTTCTGTTAATTCGTCAAAAAATATGATCCTTTAAGATTTATCATTCAATCTAAGGTTTTTTAATTTTTACATGTAAATCCGATTCAAATCTACCAAATATATCTAAAATTGAAATTTAACAGAAATACATTTATCCAAAGTAGCAAAAATTACTTTGAATGGTAGTAGAACAAAAGGCCAAAATTACTTACATGCATTTACTTAAAGAAGATCTAGTTGTAATTCGCTTAGTTCCAAATAATGGGATGCCGAAATATACAACTGGTCAATTTCTAACCATAGGATTGCCAATACCCTCTGAGCAAAAAATTGTAAGGAGAGCATATTCAATTGCATCACATCCTGAAAACAGAGATTATTTTGAATTTGTAATTAGATGGGTTAGAAAGCCGTTGCCTGGTAGGGTTACTACAGAATTATTTTATGCAAACGTTGGTGATGAAGTGTATTTAGGAGATCCAACTGGAAATGCTCTAACAATTGATGATAAATTACCTAATGGCCAACCTGATAACAGAAGAATTGTTTGTGTTGGAGGTGGAACTGGTCTTGCACCTTTTATCGCATTTGCTAAACATTTGCATGATACTGGAGATAAACGTGAAATCATTGTTCTTCATGGCGCAAGTTATGTTGATGAGTTAAGCTATAAGGAATTATTAACAAATCTGGAAAACGAAAGTATTGAAAGAGGAAAAGATCAATGGAATTTCAAATATAGAGCAGCAATCAGTAGACCAAAAGAATTCTTTAATCGTTCATGGGCAGGACATGTTGGCAGAGTAGAATCATTCTTTAAACCAAATAAAAATGGCGTCTCTCCTTTAGAAGAAATGGTGGGAGAGGAAATAACTACTGCAAATACTAAAGTCTACATTTGTGGTTATCAAGGTACTATTGATGGGGTTATAGAATATCTTGGACCGAAAGGATTTGTTACGAAAGAAGAAAAACGCAAAGACGGAAGTTATGAAATAAAATACGAATCATACGGATAAATAATTTCTATCTATATTGAATTTAAAAAGTCATTTTTTATTTAAAATTTATAATTTTATTTTTTTAATTTGTGAAACGACATCATCTAGAATTTTTTGATTTGATGCAGCTATAAATGAAATTCTTGTTTTATAACTAAGATCTGCATCAAGTAAATTCAAATTTGCATCTAACAGTATCCCACCAGCTTCCTTTACAATCACATATCCTGCAGCAATATCTTGAACTCTAATCTTATCTCTCAAGTCTATGAAAATATCTAACAATCCCCTTGCAAACAAAGCCATTTCTAATGCATTTGCACCAAAATGTCTTATGTGATTATGCTGCTCAAATATTGGGTGTAATCGATTCATTAACTCATGAGTTGCCCCTGAAGTGTTTATTCCAATAATTTTGTAAATTGGTTCCTTGTCATGAACTTTAATTCTTGATTTGTTCAAAAATGCTCCTCTGTCCTTTGATGCCCAATACATATCTCCATTTGATAGATCTGTTATTACTCCGTCTGTGATAGAACTTAATCTGTCTTCTTTGGCAAATGCCAATGAGCTACAAAAAAAAGGAACCCCTCTTACAGCATTTGCAGAACCATCGATTGCATCCATGATGATGAATCCTTTTGATTGTTTAGATAATTCTACTCTACCACATTCTTCACCTAAAACAATACAATCAAAATTAATTTCTTTAAGGTAATCTAACACTGTTTTTTCTGCAATAATGTCTATATTGCGTGAAATATCTCCTCCCGCACCTCTTCCAAAATCACCTGCTGCGTTATCTGTACCTGCTAAATCTTTTACATTTTCATATATTCTTCTTGAAGCCTCTTGAAGAATTTCAATTACTTCCATTAACCCACTTTACATTCTTCGTAATTTAAGTGAAAGATCTTTTTTCTATTTGAAAGCATAAATAACAATAAAGAAGCTTAATTTTTGTGAGTGGAAAAGATCAGTCTGTTGTAAGTAAAGAATCCCTGATGAGTACAAAACCTGGAAAGCAAATTATGAAACAAGGATTGTTTAAATCAAAAGGATACAAACTATTTACTCAATACAAAGAAGAAACTGAAAATGAATTTCCAAATTTTGCAGATAGGTTTGCAAGAGATCTTTTGCATGAAATCCAATCTGATCCTTCTCCAAACTCAACACAGCAAGCATTTGGAAATGAAGTGGGTTCTACAGAAATTATTCTTCAAGCCTCTGAAATAGATCCCATAAAAGCTAAATTAGAAAATCCAGATGTAATAAAGGATAGAGTATTACGTATTCTAAATTCCAATTTTGTAAAAATGACCTTTCCAGTTTTTAATGCATTATTTGATGGTGCTGCAAATTATACTGGAAAAAATGATCCTCAATTAAGACAAGATATTGTTGAAGGTCACATTTTAGCAATTGATCTTAGTGAACCCATGGATAGAATTGTAGACAAAGATGAAGATTTGGAATATCTTGATGATTATAAGCTAATGAATCCATATATTTTGAAATTAGCAAGAGATAAAATTTCAAAGGGTGGAGATCAAGTCCTACACGAATTTGAAGAAGGTTTCAAAGATGCTAGAATTGGTCAATATTTAGATGAAAAATTAAAATCAAAACCCACTAAAATCACTGAGGAAGAAATGAGTTTATCTTATAAGAAATATCGTTCCGTAATGGGAACAGCAGGTAGAAACATGGCTCTTGCAGAAAGACCCTTGGGAGAAATCTTCTATCTTGGTATGGCAAGAGCAGCTGAAGGTGTAGGATGTGGAAATGAAATTGAAGATTCTATCAAAAATGGATTTGTAAAAATTCCTTCTTGGCCTCTGTATTACACTTTATTATCAAATGATGTCAAAAAAGGATTTGATTTAACATTAGAAAAAAGTAATTTGTATCTTCAAGATGCACGATTAGCGCTTAAATTATTACCTGATAAATTCTCACATACTGAATTTTTAGAATTTTTATTTTTGACTGTTGAGCATTATAATCAATATTGGTACAACCAACTTCAAAAAGCAAATAAATGGTCTGAGTTTGAATCAAAACTTCCTAAGTGATTAAATTGATGTGGTCTGAAAAATATAGGCCTCAGAATATTTCTGACATGATTGGGAATGAAGAATCTAGATCTTCTATAATTGAATGGTTCACAAAATGGAAAAAGGGTACAAAACCACTTTTATTGGTTGGTCCCCCCGGTATTGGAAAGACAACAATTGCATACATTACAGCAAAACAATTTGGCTATGATATGGTTGGATTGAATGCAAGTGATGTAAGAAGTAAATCTAGAATCAACGAAATTCTCACACCTGTTCTGGGCAACGTCAGTCTATTGGGAATTCCAATGATTTTCATTGATGAAGTTGACGGTATTCATGGAAGGGGAGATTATGGTGGTGCAGAAGCACTTATTGATATTTTGAAAGAACCAACTGTACCTATTGTATTAGCTGCCAATTCAGATGAATCAGATAAAATGAAAAGTATTAAGAAAGTTGTAAAAACCATCTCTTTCAAACCAATACCGCCTCGTCTTTTGAAAGTATATCTTGAAAACATTTTGAGCAAAGAAAATGCAAAACTTAGTCCAGGTTCACTGATAAAAGTAATAGAAAGATCTAGAGGAGATATTCGTTCAATGATTAATTTAACACAATCTCTAGTTACTGGATTTAATCCTCAAACTGAAAAATCATTTGAAAACATAAATGTAGAAGATGGCATAAACGCATTTTTTAAAGCAAATTCTATTGATGAAGCTAGAAGCGTACTGTATTCTATGCAAATTGATCCAAAATTAAAGATAGATGCTTTTTACTCTAGCATTATTACTAGTAATTTAGATAATCAAACACTTGCAAAACTCTTGACAATTATATCGGAAGCTGATATGTTATATGGAAAAATTATGAGAACTCAAAATTGGAGATTGTTACGCTATCTTAATGAAATCCTTATTGGATTATATCAAAACAATGAACGAATAAGATATTCTCAATACAATCTTTCATGGCCGCTGTTAAATCGTATTAGATGGGATGGAAAAAAAATCAAAGCATTTTCATCAATCATGGCAAAAAACTTCATCTATCATCTAGTGCATTTGTTACTTTGTGTTTTCCTTACATGTTATTATGTATTAAAAATAAAAAATTAACATTAGACTTTGAAGATGTTTTTTATGATATACTTGAAAAGGAGATCGAGTTAATTTAATGAGCTGGCGTAAAATTCCAATGAAGTTTCCAGGAACTTGTATTGTTTGTAATGAAAAAATCGAAGTAAATGAAATTGGATTATGGGCAAAAGGATTAGGTGTAAAACATGAAAAATGTGCTCAAATCAATGAACTTCAATGCATTGTTTGTAGAGGACCTGCTGGATGCTCTAAGTGTGAATTTCAAGATGTCTGTGATATACAGAAAGTTTCTCAATTATGTATATGCAAAAAATGCAGTGAAGAGAAAAATTCTTTTGTTTCTTATCAAAAATCGCTTAAAAAGAATTTTCCATTATTGAATTTAAATTCATAGGCGTCATTTCATACAAATTAACTGATCTACACCTATTTTTGGAATTTTAGATTAGGTATGTAAAAAATTCTAAAAAAACTAAACTAAATTAATATAGGAAGATTTCTTTTCTACATTATCCATGCATTTTGAGAAAATTGAGGGATATTCTAAAAGAAATAAAACATCATCACTTGGTGGAGGACAAGATAAAATTAAAGATCAACATGATAAGGGTAAGTTAACTGCTCGTGAGAGAATTGATCTTTTATTAGATTCTGGTACTTTTACAGAAATTGATCCTCTTGTAACTCATCATTACTATGAGTATGATATGCAGAAGAAAAAATTCTTCACTGATGGTGTTGTTGGTGGTTATGGAACTGTAAACGGTAGACAAATCTTTGTCTTTGCTTATGACTTTACTGTTCTTGGTGGAACCTTAAGTCAGATGGGTGCTAAAAAAATTACAAAATTAATGGATCATGCAATCAAGACTGGCTGTCCTATAATTGGAATCATGGACTCGGGTGGCGCAAGAATTCAAGAAGGAATCATGAGTCTTGATGGATTTGCAGATATTTTTTATCATAATCAACTGGCTTCTGGAGTAATACCTCAAATTACTGCAAGTATCGGTCCATCAGCTGGTGGTTCTGTTTATTCTCCAGCAATGACTGATTTTGTTATTATGGTTGATAAAGTAGGAACTATGTTTGTTACAGGACCTGATGTAGTAAAGACTGTTCTAGGTGAAGAAATTTCATTTGATGATTTAGGTGGAGCAATGACACATGGAATAAAAAGTGGCGTTGCACATTTTGTTGCAAAAAACGAATACGAATGTATGGATTATATTAAAAAATTAATTTCTTTTCTTCCACAAAATAATACTGAAGAACCACCAAAAATAAAAACTGATGATGATCCAAACAGACTTGATCATAATCTGATCAATATTATTCCTGATAATCCATTACAACCATATGATATGAAAGAAATTATTTCCTCCGTTGTTGACAATCATGAATTCTTTGAAGTCCATGAATTATTTGCACCTAATGTTGTTGTTGGCTTTGGAAGATTAAACGGTAAAGTTGTCGGTATCGTTGCTAATCAACCACTTCATCTTGCAGGTGCGTTAGACATTGATTCATCAAACAAGGCAGCTAGATTCATTAGATTTTGTGATTCATTTAACATTGCAATCATTACTCTAGTAGATACTCCAGGTTACATGCCCGGTTCTAATCAAGAACACAACGGTATCATTCGACATGGTAGTAAACTTCTATATGCTTATTGTGAAGCAACCGTTCCTAGAATTACACTTGTAATTGGAAAAGCATATGGTGGTGCTTACATTGCTATGGGAAGTAAAAATCTGAGAACTGATGTGAATTATGCATGGCCAACTGCTCGATGTGCTGTACTTGGTGCTGAAGCTGCTGTTAAAATTATGTATAGAAAGGAACTATCTTCCTCAAAAGATGCAGAATCTCTTAAAAAACAACTCATCAGTGAATTTGCAGAAAAATTTGAAAATCCATATGTTGCAGCATCTCATGGAACTGTTGATAATGTGATTGATCCTGCAGAAACAAGACCCATGTTAATAAAAGCACTAGAAATGCTTGCCAATAAAAGAGAAAAACAACTTCCAAGAAAACATGGAAATATCAATCTGTGATTAATATGATTGAAAAAGTTCTTATCGCAAATAGAGGAGAAATTGCTTTACGTGTAATTAAAACATGCAAAGCGCTTGGAATCAAAACTGTTGCAGTGTACTCTGATGAAGATTATAATTCATTACATGTTAAACAAGCAACTGAAGCATATCATATTGGTGAGGCTGCTCCTGCAAAATCTTATCTGAATCAAGAAAAAATTCTTGAAACCATTTTATCTTCTGGTGCTGATGCTATTCATCCTGGTTATGGTTTTCTTTCAGAGAATTCTGACTTTGCCAGCAAATGTGAAAAAAATAAAATAAATTTTATTGGTCCGTCAGCTGCATCAATGGAACTTTGTGGAGATAAGATGCAGTGTAAAGCTGCTATGTTAAAGGCAAAAGTTCCTACAGTACCAGGTAGTCCCGGTCTTGTTAAAGATGTTGAAGAAGCATTAAAAATTGCAAATGATATCTCATACCCCGTATTATTAAAATCAGTTTTTGGTGGAGGTGGTCGTGGAATTAGATTAGTAAATAATGATAAAGAATTACGAGAGGGTTTTGAAACAGTTACAAGCGAGTCTATCTCTGCTGTTGGTAAATCTGCAATTATTGTTGAAAAATTTCTTCAAAAAACTAGACATATTGAATATCAGATGGCTCGAGACAAACATGGTAATGCGGTTCATATCTTTGAAAGAGAATGTTCTATACAAAGACGTAATCAAAAACTCATAGAACAAACACCATCACCCGTAGTTGATCAAAAGACACGAGATAGAATAGGCGAATTGGTGGTAAAAGCATCAGAAGCTGTTGATTATACTAACTTGGGTACTGCAGAATTTCTCAGAGCTGATAATGGTGAGTTTTATTTCATTGAGATTAATGCTCGCTTGCAAGTTGAACATCCGATTTCTGAACTAGTTTCTGGTTTAGATTTTGTAAAACTTCAATTAGATATTGCTAATGGTGAACCACTTCCATTCAAACAAAAGGATCTAAAAATGAATGGGTATGCAATTGAATGTAGAATTAATGCAGAAGATACATTCTTAGATTTTGCTCCTTCTACAGGACCAGTTCCAGATGTGACAATTCCTTCTGGACCAAGTGTTAGATGTGATACATATCTGTATCCTGGATGTACTGTATCTCCATTTTATGACTCTTTAATGGCTAAATTATGTACTTGGGGTCAAACATTTGAAGAATCTAGAACTAGAATGCTTAATGCATTAAATGATTTCTATATCCAAGGTGTTGAAACTTCAATTCCTCTTTACAAAACAATTCTAAATACAGATGAATACAAAAGTGGAAGTCTCTCTACCGATTTCTTGAATCGTTATAAAATTATTGATAGATTAAAAGAAGATCTTAAAAAAGAAAAAATAGAAAAAAGTGATGCTGCATTGGCAGCTGCAATTATTTATTCTGAATACTTTAAGAGCAGAGTGCAAAATTCTACTCCTGATAACTCCAATTGGAAAAATAAATTAGGTTGATAATAAATGGATTACAAAATAAAAGATATTGAAAAAACATTTGACGGCGAAATAACTCAAAGTCTTGGAAATAATGAATATGTGATAAAAATCAATGATGCTGAACATCAAATTAAAATTCTAAAAATGGATTCAAAAGGAATTGAATTTGTGTTAGATCAAAAATATCACAGAGCAAAATATCTTGAAAATTCAACAAATGAAATGAATCTCATTATTGATAACGTGCCAATTACAATCAACATGCATACTGATCTAGATAAAATTGTCTTCAAACATTCTGGAGGTGCAAGCTCTTCTGATACCCAACTGGCATTAAAGAGTCAAATTCCTGGAAAAGTTGTTTCTATTGCTGTACAAGAAGGTGATTCTGTAAAACAAGGAGATGTTGTTTGTACTTTAGAATCTATGAAAATGCAAGTTGCTATAAAATCTCACAAAAACGGCTCTATCAAATCTATTAAAATAAAAATTGGTGGAACAGTAGCTAAAAACGATCTTGTTGCCGAAATAGAATAAAAATTACCTATACTTATTTTAAGAATTTTTTAATTTCTTCGTAATTAGGCTCTTTTAATGGATCCTCTGATACCCATTTGTATCCAATTTTTCCATCTTCCATTATAATGAATACTGAACGTTTTGCAGCATTGTAATCTTTAATGTGAAGTAGATGTGGCATTAAAACATCATAATCTCTAATTGTTTTACTGTTGTAGTCAGCTAATAGTGGAAAATTTAAGTTGTGTTTTTGTGCAAATGCCTTATTTGCAAATGGACCATCATTACTTATTGCAACTACTTGCGCACCAAGATTTGAGATCTCTTTCCATGAATCTCTAAAATTACACATCTCATTTTCACATATGGGAGAGCTTGCCGCTACAAAAAACGATAAAATAATCTTCTTTCCTTTGAATTCATTCAAAGTCCTCATTTTAAGATCGATGTCTGGAAGTTCAAAATTAGGTGCAATATCTCCAACATTCACTGACATGATCGCATTTTGGAGGTTATCCTATTAAATATTTTACATTAATTGCTTTTCAAAAATTTTATTCAAAAAAGTGCATACCTTTTTATACAAAAACTTGGGTTCAAAGCTAAATTGGTCGGAGAATTAGCGGGCAATTATAGTACCGTTGTGTTGATGTTTGGATTTGCGGTAGTAGCAATGGCCCCAGCACTTGTAATTTCTAGAATGATTTCTCCTCGAAGAAGAAGTAACCCTGTAAAATTTTTACCAATGGAATGTGGACAAGTCCCATCCGGTGAAGGACGTACTCATTTTATGATGCAGTACTATGCTTACATTTTGATGTTTGTTGTTTTTGATGTGATGGCTATTTTCTTATATGCATGGGGAAGTGCATTATTGGAACTTCCAAAATCTGCAACATTGCCAATAATTGGCTTCTTAGCAATCATGTTTGCAGCAATGGCTTTTGCATTGTATCAATCAGGGAGACGAACAATATGGTAGTTTTTTATACAAATAAAAATTATGAACATGGAGGATTGAATTGATTAAAGATTTGATAACACCACAAAACGCAAATGTTTTTGTTGGAAAATTAGGTGATATTTTAGAAAAAGCAATTGATAAGCCATTAGGATATGCCATCAATTGGGGAAGAATTTGGTCGCTTTGGCCTGTTCATATTGAAACAGCATGTTGTAGTGTTGAGTTTGGTGCAGCATCTAGTCCACGTTATGATGTTGAGAGATTTGGAATTATTGAGGCATTTGGTTCGCTTAGACAATGTGATCTAATTGTAGTTCAGGGAACCATTACAAGAAAAATGGCACCACGTCTTCGTTTAGTATATGATCAAATGCCTGAACCAAAATATGTTATTGCAATGGGTGCCTGTGCAATTACAGGTGGATTATATTTTGATTCATACAATGTACTTCCTGGTATTGATGGTGTTCTACCTGTAGATGTTTATGTTCCAGGTTGTCCGCCTAGACCTGAAACTCTAATTCAAGGATGTATGTTACTTCAAGAAAAAATCAAGAGAATGAAAGCTAGGAAGTATGTATAATGAGTTCTGATTCTGAAACTGAACAAATAGAAACTACATCGGATGATCAACCTGAATCTGCTAAACCTGCTCCTAAACCCACAAAAGAAATTGAATTACCTAAATTTGAAAAAGATCTAGCCGATAAAATTGTTGAGAAATTTGGAACTAAAACAAAAATTGCATTTGTAAAACCTGATAGAGTTGGAATTAATGTAGGCAAGGACGACATTAAAGAAGTAGCTGAATTTCTACGAGATTCACTGAATTTTGATCATGTAGAATCAGTGTCAGGTGTAGATTACCCACAAGATAAAGAAATTGAAGTTGTTTATCATCTAGGTTCATACACTGATTCTTCACTGTCTAGACAAATTCTTGTATTGGCAACACGTGCTCAACGAGAAGAAAATCCAATTCCTGGAAACGATTCAACAAAACTTCCAAGTCTTAGAGAAATATTTTATAGTGTTGAATTTCATGAAAGAGAAATTTTTGAAATGTTTGGCGTTTACTTTCAAGGTCATCCTGATAATAGAAGATTACTTCTGCCAGAAGACTGGGCAGATTTACCACCGTTACGAAAGGACTTTGCAATTAAAGGTAGATAGATATGACTAACGAATTACCACCAGGACTTGCACTTCAAAAAGTAGATGAGAGAATTATGACTCTCAATGTAGGACCACAACATCCGGGTTCTGGACATATGAGAATTATTGTACAAATTGATGGTGACTTTATTGTTGCATGTGATCCTGATCCTGGCTATGTTCATCGTGGTGAAGAGAAGATGGCAGAATATCGAAATTATATTACAAATATTCCACATTTAGAAAGACCAGTAATTCATGATTCATGTAATGTTTTGTATCCTTATGTTTTGGGAGTTGAAGAAATTTTAGGAATTGAAGTTCCTGAACGTGCAAAGTATGTCCGAGTAATTGCATCTGAACTTAATCGCTGTATTTACACCATGTATTGGCTTGCAATTTATGGAATATTTTTGGGTCATTCTACAATGTTTATGTGGCCTGCAGGTGATCGTGAACTCTTAATTGATCTTATGGAAAAAATGACTGGTGCAAGAGTTACACATGCTCATTTTGTACCTGGTGGAGTTAGAAATGATTTACCACCAAACTTTGAAGATGTTTGTTTACGTCAAGTTAACTATTTTGAAAAACGTATCAAAGAGTATGCCGCAATCTTTTACGATAATCCAATTTTAATTGCAAGAACTAAAGATACTGGTATACTTTCACGACAAGATGCAATTAGACTTGGAACTACTGGTTCAGTACTTCGAGCAAGTGGTGTTGATTACGATCTTAGAAAGAAAGAG
>NZ_AHJG01000245.1:0-4925 GCF_000241145.1 Candidatus Nitrosarchaeum limnium BG20
TTGAGAATTATCATTGCAATAAAAATTGAAAATATAATTTCACTGCTGTTAAGCACTGCTGCATTTGCTGCACTAGAATCTTTTAGCCCAAAAAAATATGTGATTAATCCCAAAACTTCAGCAATGCCGATTAATGAAAGAAACAACCAATTTTTTTTTGTAATTTTTGATATAGGAGTTGATTTTTTTGAAACTGATGTGAAAAATAAACCATTCACAATGTAAATTACAAAAGCTAATGTAATTGGACTTACATTATTTATTCCATTATCTAGCAATTCTTTTGGTACTACATGCATTAGTGAAGCAAGTACTGCAGATGCTAAGGCTAGAACATATCCTATGTTGTGGAATTTTTGCTTCGATTGATTTATTCTAGATATTATTTCCACATTTGGGAATATGCCTCTTTGTTAATATGTGATCTTTTGTACTTTCATGTGAACATTTCTGATCGCTTCCTATTTTTTGGCAAAATTATTTTTATGATTTATAGCGATCAAAATTATGTTGAAAATTTATTTCTGTTTTATGATGATTATGACATCATTTCATCTATGGTTTGCTTGAATACCGAATAAGGCTGTGCACCTGATATTGCAACCCCATGACCGTTTGGACCAATCACAATAAATGATGGTGTTGATTTGGCGCCATTCTTTACTGCAATATTTTTATTTTCTTTAACTCTATCGTTGTATTTTCCAGAGTCAATACAATTAGAAAATAAATTTACATCAATTCCTTCCATTCCTGAGACAATGTTTTTGAGATTATTCATGCTTACCCAACCACTATTTTCATGACCTTGATTTTTATAAAGAAAATCATGATATTGCCAGTAAAGTCCTTGCTCGTCTGCACAATAACTTCCTGCATGTGCATTGATTGAATCTGGCCCTACAATTGGAAAGTCAACATAAATCAATTTCACTTTTCCTGTTGATATGTAGTCTCTATCAATTAACGGTTTTGTGTTTTGATTCCATTTTTGACAAAATGGACATTGATAATCTCCAAACTCAATTATGGTAATTGGCGCTGATGATTCTCCTAATACTGGTGAGCCTTTTGTTGTATCAATTGAAAGTTTGTTACTTTGAGATTCTGAGTTATAATTTGTAGAAATTAAAACAGCTCCTGCAATTACTACAATTACTCCAATAATGATAAATTTCGTTGTATTTAATTTTGGATTATTTTTGTTTATTTTTTGTCTCTTTTTACCCACAAATCTTGTTTGTTAGTTGGATTATAAAGTATTTTCCAATGATTTGACAAAAAATAGTATTGGAAAAATAAAGTTATTTTAGAATTTTTTACTGATTTCCCAAAATGACTCTTTGACTATTTCTCCATTTCTTGTATCTACTGATTTCTCCCAAGCTTTATGTTCTGGGGTAGATTCAAAGTAGTATATTTTTTTCATATTATACATTGAATTTTGTCTCTTATGATGATCTGTTTGTATTTGATTTTCAAACTCTACTATAAATAAAAATTGATAATTACAGTGATTGTCTAAATCCTATCCTATGAAATAATTGTATGTAATTATTTACAAACATTCTGTTATATTTCTTAAATGATTTCTTTTAGTTCTGAACACATCTATTTTAGCAATTATTGGTGTTGCCGTATTGCTAGTATTTAGTATCGGCTTTGGAGCAAGTCTTAGCACAAATCCAGGTATCAACAGAATCGGTGCAAGTGACAATCAAGTAGTTGCAGCTGCTAGAGGAAACGTTACTGCCCTTGCATGGACTGAAGAAGTAAACAGTGCAGGAAATGTTGCAGTTAAACAAATTGTATTTACTGTGGGAAATGAAGATTCTGCGACTGCTCACACATTCCAAGTTTGTGCTGTGCTTGAAGGGCCTATTGGTGTATTTCAGCCCCCATTAGGAACATCTCCTAGTTGCGTTTCTACATCAAGCATTTCTGCATCTGGGAACCTTGCATTACAAAGCCTCAATTTCACAAATACAGTACCTGTAAGTGATGTGGCAAATATCAGCTTCAGTATTGAAGAATTAAGTTAGAATTGAGCCTGATTTCATAATAAACAAGCTAGTCGATATTATGTGAAACTAGTTTATCTAATTCATGAAAATGTCACTTATCGCAATTATTGGTGTTGCCGTATTGGTTGTATCTACAATCGGTTTTGGAGCAAGTCTTAGCACAAATCCAGGTATCAACAGAATCGGTGCAAGTGACAATCAAGTAGTTGCAGCTGCGAGAGGAAACGTTACTGCCCTTGCATGGACTGAAGAAGTAAACAGTCTAGGTAATGTTGCTACTAAACAAATTAAATTTACGGTAGGTAATGAAGACACAGTCAATGCACACTCATTTCAAGTCTGTGCTGTTCTTGAGGCACCTGCATCCACATTCCAGCCAGCAGCAGGAGCACCTCCGGCATGTAACTCTACATCAAGTGTAGCAGCAAATGCAAAGCTAACTTTGGTAGGAATTAATTTCACAAACACAGTCGAAGTCAGTGATATTGCAAATATTAGTTTCAGCATTGAAGAATTGAATTAGAGGTAATTCTTCTTGCTTTTACATAATGATATATGTAAATGTGAAGCAAATTGAAACAAAAAATAAAAATCATTATTTTTCTATTACTCATTCCTGTTTTGATATATCTCTGGCCTGTTCAACTTTATGGCGATACAAGTTACATTATGCTGATAGGACAAAGTATGCATGGTACTATTGAGAGTGGAACTTTTATCATAGCTAAACCCGATCCGCAATACTATATTGGAGATATCATTGCATTTGTAAATGAGCATGATAGAAGTGTTGTTCATAGAATAGTTGAACAAACGGATGATGGATTTATTACAAAAGGTGACAACAATCCAAGAAACGACCCTAAGGTAATTCCTTTTGATCACGTACTAGGTAGAGTATTGTTTGTTGTTCCTTACGTTGGGTTTACCACATTATTCTTGCAAACATCAGTGGGGATGTCTATTTTTGGCATATTGATCTTAACTGTCTTTGCTAGTAAAAAATCCAAACAAAAGAAACTAACTAGTTTTAGTAGTGTTATAGTTTTTAAAATTGCATTTGTTGCAACCGTTGTTAATTATGTATTGACTTTAATGATAATTGGTACAAACATTCAGATTGCTAAAACAATTAACATTCCGTTTTCTGACTATTTTGAACCTTCAATAGCAAACACACTGTATTTTTGTTCTATCAGTATTGTGATCTTTGTATTATACTTGATTGATCATAGTCTTGATAAGAAAAAAACAGAAGATTCAAAATACCTGAAACTGATTTTTTCTCTAGCTGGAATAATGGTGCTTTTATTACAATTAATTAGCATCGTCAACACAATTCCGTTTTTTAGTAACTTGATTACTGAGCAAGGATGGGCATTGAATTTTTTTAATTAGTTCTTTTCATTCTAATACCCTTTATTATCGATAAATTTTGTAAATTCCACTTTGGAATAGATAAACGAGGCATATTTCCAGTCATAATATTACATTTTGTAGTCTAGTTTCTATTACCAATGATTTATCAAAAACTGTCTAGTTTTGGGGTTTTGTTTGCTATTTTAGTGATTGCAGTTACATCTGGAATTTTTGCAGAAGAATTTTCCTTTGCTGCAAAACCTATTCTAGATGATATGTCTAGTGAATTTTTTACACCTACTGTAGGTCATGTTGAAGATGTGTCATTTGTTCAACAAGTATCTCCTACAGGAACAATTGAAGTAGATCAAATCACTTTTACTGTTGTGGCTGATGATCCTAATGTTCGTTTGTTTCAAATTTGTGCAGTAATTGAAGGTCCCTCTGGAACATACAGTCCATCAATTGATAATTTTCCTGCATGTACAAAAACAGAATTACTACAAGGAAATAAATCTGATATTCAAACAATTGATTTTTTGAATCCAGTTAACGTCAGTGATCTTGTTGGAATTAGTATTAGTGTTAAAGAAATCTAATTAAACTATAATATTTACAAAAGACATTTTTTAATTCAATCTGTTTTAAAATTTCTAATCTGCTAAACCTAGGCTATTTGGTGTACTGCCATATTCCAATATGATAAATTGTTAGTGGTTCTAGGTATTGCAAAAGTTATTGTAGTAGAACCTGTGTTGCTTGCAGAAATTGATGCTGTATTAGAACAATCTGCTCCGCTTCCTGATGTGTCGCTGATCAAAGCTCCTGCTTTTACAATCATGCATATTCTATATGTATGGGCGACACTGTCGATATTTTTAACTGTGACAGTTGCAGATATTGCATTAGATCCTGATGTATTTAATACCGTATTTGTAACATCCACCGTTGGTTTTGATACTACAATGTTATCTGCGCTGCCAATTTTATGTACTTTTGGTACAGTGTTTAATGATGCTCCAAAACCCACTGTGGCAATGATAAGAATTACAATTCCTACAAAAAAATAAATTTTTACACTCATACCATTCTCCTATGTGATTGTCACTGTTATGGAACTTAATGTAATCCGTTCTGCAGATGTTACTTGTCCAGCACCTGTCAAGTTGATTGTAATGCTTGTTCCTGCAGGATTCATTTTTTTAGTACCGCTTCCAATCTCTGTCCCAACATTATCATAAAAAAAATATTCACATTGTCGTTTTTTGCTACAACACTATTGAATGTGATTGTTACGCTTGTAATACCTGCAGAAGTTCCAAGATTCATCCCAATTATTCCCTTTGTAGTCGAATCATTTACTTTTAGTGTTCCAATTTTGTTTACATTGGGGCTGGTTGTCAATGATTTTCCATAGCCCTCATTGGTAAACATGACTACTGCAAATATCCCAACCAGTACAAATAGAATGCCTATTTTCACATTCATTCCTCTTCCCCATATGCCATGTGCTGATTGTTGCTAAATGATTCTGTTGGAAAA
>NZ_AHJG01000244.1:0-762 GCF_000241145.1 Candidatus Nitrosarchaeum limnium BG20
GAAGTCCTCATAAAATCAGATAGTCAAACACAGCGTTATGAAATACCAGACAACATTGCGCCAAATTCTTGTCTGCTAAGTGCCACATTTATCAAAGCATCAGATCCAAATAGTATCAAAGTTACATTACTAAACAAAGGGGACATATCAAAACTATTAGCGGATGGGGAAGCCAACATTGCAACTATCCAAAGTGAATTAGATAATGCAAAAAAAGCATTAGGGGATAAATCAGCTCCTGACACAAGTCAAACAGCAAAAATAGTGGATCTTAGAAAACAGCTAAACGATGCAAAAGAAGATCTTTACAGATTATACTTTACCATTTATGCAAACCCAACTGAAAAATATGATATTAAAAAATTATCATTTACCGGTGAAACAATTGAAGGGGAATCAGCCAAAATACTGGCTGTAAAAAAAATCTGTAAGTGCAGAAAACACGTATGATGCAGTATTTGAGGCATGTACGGGAGAAAAGCAGATTGCACTTCCAATAGTTCTAGTATCATCAGACACAGAGGCCACCAATGTCAAGATTGGAAATAAAATTTCACCAAACACATGTCAAATGACATCAGTCAAGATCACTGCAACTAATCCAGACTCTATTACAGCAAAGATGGCAGGAAATGTAGAATCCAACAAAGTTGCTGATCTTGAAGATCAACTAGTCAAACTACAAAAGGAGATAGTAGGCGAGAGAGACGCATTACGCAAGTTATTCCATGATCCTAAAGAATCCAATTTTAACGAACAGGT
>NZ_AHJG01000243.1:0-1468 GCF_000241145.1 Candidatus Nitrosarchaeum limnium BG20
AATGTTAAATCATGTTCTACCACCATCACACTTTTTCCAATTTTTGCTAAACTTTGAATTACTCTTGCAACACTTTTTCTTTGAAAAACATCATTGTATGATGATGGTTCATCAAAAAAATAAAATTCTGAATCTTTTGATGCAACAGCTGCAATCGCCAATCTTTGAAGTTCTCCTCCACTAAGCTCTTTAAGATTTTGTTCCATTGAATTCTCTAAACCTAATTCTTTGATTAGATCTCTTGATATTCCACGTTCATCATATTTTTCTATCAATTCTTTTCCAGTACCGTCAAATGCTTGTGCAACATGATGTACTTGTTGTGGTTTTATTGATGCATGAATTTGTTTATTTTTAATTTTTTCAAAATGAGATTTTAATTCTGTTCCACTGTAATATTTTAAAATCTCATCCCACTCTGGTGGATTGTCATATCTTCCTAAATTTGGTTTAAGATTTCCTGAGAGAATATTAACTACAGTACTTTTCCCCATCCCATTTCTACCAAGTAATCCCACCACCTCACCTTTTCTTGGTGTAGGTAATTTGTACAATCGAAATGAATTAGGTCCGTACTGATGTATTTTATCAGAAGCTAGCTCAGATGCTAAATTAACAATCGTAATTGCTTCAAATGGACAAACTTTGACACATATGCCACACCCATTACAAACATTTTCATCTATCTGAGCCTTTTTTGTTTCTTCGTTGAGTATTATACAATCTGCCCCTGATTTATTGACTGGACAATATTTTATGCACTCTAAACCACATTTTTTTGGTTGACAAAGATCCTTGTCTAATACTGCAACTCGGTGAGTCATGTCGTAATTCGATTATTCCTTGCTTTATACCTCTTTTTAATTGTCTAAAATAAGGCGTTACCTTAATAGATAAGAATCTGTCAACGTTGTTCAAGCCGGCCATAGCGATAGGGTGCGACCCAATCCCTTTCCGAACTTGGAAGTCAAACCTATCGTCGCTGTTGTGCTACTAAGATGCGAGAGCTCTTGGGAAGCAACAGTGCTGGCACTTCTATTATCCTCCCAATTAATCTTTTAATATGGAATTATTGGTTTGTATCATGACTTTGACTAATTGTGCTGTTTGTGGAGAACATTTTTCTGATGATATTAGATTTCTAAATCATATGATGGACAAACATGGTTTTAGGAATCCAAATGAGGGTAAACCTGATAGAAACAGCAGAGGATACTAATTCAATTCATTTAGAATATCTTTTAATGTTAATATTTCATCTTTCAGAAAATCAACTGTCGCAATCACACTTGTTTTAGCATCTTCTGAAATATTGTATTTCAATTCTTTTTGAATTAATTCTGTAAGCTGCTCACGTTCCATTATCAGATCATTTAAGCGCATAGCAGCATTTTCAACAGTCATGTTTTATTGATGCTAATTTTGTATAATAATATAGAAACTAATTTTCAATAATGATATTGAACAA
>NZ_AHJG01000242.1:0-4280 GCF_000241145.1 Candidatus Nitrosarchaeum limnium BG20
ATTGGTGAATTATTGGTGAATTATTGGTGAATTATTGGTGAATTATTGGTGAATTAATGGCGAATTATTGTGGTTATTTTTTTACATCTTTTGAAACATATTATTCTTAAAATTTCTAAAAATCTGTCTATCTAAAATTAAATCTAATTATGACCAATATTGATAAATATATGACCTGTATATTATAGGTCGACCTAGTAAGAATGACCTATCTTGAGCCCACTTCAGATTTGTATGAGCGTGAAAGAATTATCTTAGAGTATATTAAAAAATATCCTGACAAACATCATAATGCACTCATTTCAATGATTGTACCTGAATGTATGGCAAAAGCAACTTTTGAAAAAACCCGTGATTCTTTACTCGAAAAAGAGATTATCGGTGTACAAAAAAAAGGTAATATGAAATTCTATTTTCCAACATTAAATTATCCTGACAAATTCCAACAACATGTAGAGAGAATCACAAATACTTCATTTCACAATATCAAAACTCACTTAAAAAAACTTGAATCATCATATCAACATAAAGATGTAAATGAAAAAATCGTTTTATCTACTTCTTTATTAAAAGATTTAATGTTGACTGATAATGGATTCACCTTTCTTGATTCCAACAAAAACCCTCAAAAAACTTTGTATCGTGATGAACATCTAGAAATTCAACAAATGATTCATCAGCTTTTTACTGTTGTTAATAATGATAAAGACTTTGACACTATTTATCCTACAATTATGAGTTTTTTTAGTACAAGCATGCCTAGAAATTACCAAGATCCAGAATAAGGTTTCAAGTCTTATGTTGACTATCTGATTTTTATTCTGGCTTGTTTAATAATATTTGAAAATGGGGCTCCTTTATACAAAATTCTATCTTGATTTTGAACCAAATGAATGGAAAGAAGTTTCAAGTAATCCTGTGATATTTGAAACAATTACAGATAATGTTTCACTTGAAGTTTATGATACATCTCAGAACTCCTATAAATTGAAATTTAAAAAAGGTGCTAAATTACAAATTTTCCAAGTAGTGGGAAAATTTCGCCTTACATGGAATGATGATGATATTATTTAAAATATATCCTATCAAATAAAATAATAACTGGATTTATTCAAATAATTCAATGTCATTAAGAGACAAAAGTTGTAAACATTCAAAATAATTTCGATAACACCACTCCTGAACAAATTGTTGAAATTTTGGTTCAAATTCAATCCAACCTGAAAAGTGAAATTACTCAAAATTATCTTAATGGAAAAATTCAGGGTATTTTAGGCACAAATGATGCAATAGAGAAGAAAAAACTACTGTAAAAACCTGAAACCTTATCTGGATTGGTACATTCAAGGATTATGAATCTGAAAACTGCTCAATTTTATTTAATGCATTTTTGATCATAATTGGATGGTTCTTAATTTGGGATAAATCCCCTACTAATTTTAAAAAATATTCATGACCTGAATCTTGTGCTTTTTTTATATCTGCATCATAACACAAGAGTGCTTTAACTAAAAATGATGAATCTCCTACCATCAAATTAAGTGCTTTTTTCATCTGTTAGTCCGTCATGTATTTTTTTAATAGTTTCATCTATTTTTGGAATTGTCTTCATTGCTTCCTGTTGGAGTAATGATCCAAACATGGCTGATGAGTCTTTAAGTTCTGGACTGTTTCCTATGGTTCTTAATCTTTTTTTATAATGTTCAAGCGATTTTAATACTATCTTGTATCCACCTTCATCTTTTAGAAAAATTGAACCAAGCCAAATTTTTTCAGACAATTTTTAATCTTGTACTTTTGTATTATTATAATTTCTCTATTACTGTTTCTAGTTTTTTAAATACTTACCACTAGTATAATTTCTACTTGTTACTAATATACAAGAAATGCATTATCCCATTGATGAATATTCAAAATGAATTTGGTATGGAACCATTACTTGCATCTTGTCCAAATTGTACTAGATCATCCCTTTATTGTGGAAAAATCCCTACTGCCTTACGTGATATGGCAAATAAAGAAGTGTTATTTTGTAAGTTGTGTAAGTTTGTAGTTTCTGTAGATGAATTCAAAAAAATTCTATCTAGCGTGTAATGTATATATTTTTATGATTTACATTTATTTTCAATAACTAGCAATACTATTCTTTTACATCAAAATCTTGTTGAATTTGAGGCTGATTTCTATTGATAAGATACAATAAAATTCCTGCCAATGTTACACCCATACCTAATAATCCTACAAATGTTCCAGCATGTTTCATTGTTCTAAAAAATGGCTCAATTTCAGGAGTAATTTGAACAACATAAAATAAGAACAATCCCGATAATACCATTATTCCTCCTGCGATAATTATTACTACTCCACTTTTCACAAGTAAATTATTTTTATGCCATCTAATAAACATCGATAATTTTTTAAAATTTTTAATCTATATCTGAAGTTTTTTGATTAAATCCTAAAACATCAAAAATTTTCTTATGATTAGAACTTGTCTATTTTTACAGTACTTCAATAGATTATATTGGTAAATTTTTATAATTTTAATGATGGCAGCACCAAAAGTCGATCTACTAAAAATCGTTGAATCTATGATTAACTTAGATCCTAAGATGCGTTTTGCAGCAATCATTGATCCTAAAGGCAACATACGCGAAGGTATTATGAAAAGTGGAAAAACTTCTCTTAAAACCCAAAAAGAAGAAGAACATTTCTGTCAACAAGTAGCTCAGAGAAGAAAAATGAGAAAGGAATTTGATAGATCTTTGGGAAAGGTACGATATGTCCATGTAGAACGAGAAAAAATAACTCAGATGGTGATTTACACTAAAAAAAATATTGTATACTTTACAATGGAACCTGAAATGCCAATAGATACAAAAATTCGAATAATTACAAAAATTAAAAAAATCACTGCTGGCATTTAATATTTTTCATGTTATCAATTCATATTTTCTAAAATGTCTCTGAAAAAATTCATAGCAGATTCAAAAATGTTTGAATATGATAGGCACTATAGAGAATGTCAGCAAAATAATCAACCGTTCATTAAAGCACGAATAAATCCAAGTAATGGAAATTATTACGTTCAAATTGATTTAATGCCTTGTAACTATGATCTAAGTTTAGAGAGCAAAAATCAGATAAAACAATTATTTGAAAATGAAATTGACTTTATCAAATCTACTTCCCAACCAAACTCCTCATTTAATGGATATAATATAGATAAAGAACTTTCTTGGTTCGATGGGGTAATACCAAGTAGGATGGAGTCATTCTGTGACAAACTATATGAAATATCCCAAAGTTGCCGTGATTAACCTATAGTAAATTAATTATTATTGATTTTATTCTTTGAATCTCTATAATTAATTCATAATTATGTGAATGTATTCTAAAAAAGAATATTTACACTAATATTGAAATTTGATTTGATTTATTCATGCCAAAGACAATGAAGATACTAATTGATGAAATGGATGACGGATGGGATGAAAAACTTTCTAAAATGGGATATGAAGCATATAGTGTTAAAAAATTACGTACAGATGGACACAAATTGCGTACTGATTATTCTGTAATCAGCTTTGCAAAAGAGAATAACATGATTCTAGTTACACGCGATACTGAAAGTGGTCAAGCGTGCGAAGAAAATAATTTACCATATATTTTGCTTGATAATGAAGAAATTTTTAAAATTGTAGTTGATAAATTAAAACAAATATCATAAAACTCATAATTCAAAATTTTGTTTGTTTAGTTTACACTTTGTAGTCCGATCTGTGACATTCTCAAATTTGCTATTACTTCATTTAGAAATTCTTCTTCAGGTTGATGTATAATTCCATTCATTATATTTTCCCAACAATCATTGATTTTTCTAGTAATCTGTGAAAACATTCTATCTTTTTTAAATGTGGGGTAATGAGATAGTAATTTCATAACAGCATCTGTAGATTGGACGATATGTATGAAATGAATTGTTATTCTTAGTCTTTCTTGATACTCGATTTTATTTTGTTGTATTAATTCTGTAAATTCTTTAATTTCCTCAAAAATACTTTCAATCTCATTATGTACACTTTTGAGTTGGCTGTTCACTGCTTCTGATACATTACTTAATTCATATTCTATGTGTGATTTACTGTACATTTTTTTGCCAATCTCGCCCGATTCTACAAGGGCACTTATTTCTCTATATACCATTTTTTCATTTCCTACTTTTTTGATGACTCTGCTTGTCAGCTCGCCTGCACGTATTTTTCCACTTTCATTTAAAA
>NZ_AHJG01000241.1:0-16259 GCF_000241145.1 Candidatus Nitrosarchaeum limnium BG20
AGGAATTGGAAGAAGTAATGTGTACATTTTCTGGAATGTTGTAGAGCCTGTAAAAGGAGAATTTGATTGGACACAATCCGATGTTTTAATGAGTTATAATAAAAATAATGATCTCAAAGTTACCCTATATTTCTCTGTGATTAACGGAGAAACATTAGGACCATTTCCAAACTGGATTGGAAAACCTTCTCTTAATGCAATTGGTGAAGACAGACTGGTAAGTGTACTTGATGCCATATTATCTCGTTATGATATTATAGATACGGTAGTCATTGCTGGTGAAACAGAATCACAATTTCGATATTATGAACAAAATATACCCGTATACAAAGAACTTTTCACAGGAGTATATGATAAAATAAAAGAAAAGCATCCTACTGTAAAGATTGGAAATGCATTTGCCTTACATAACGTACTCAACAAAAATTTGGAACACATTGTAACTGATTTATCCATTGGTGATTTTGTTGCTTTTTCATATTCTCCAGTTGATACCTTAAATGAGATTGTCAAAACTCCTCAAGAGGCAAAAGAGGATTTGCAAAAAATATTTGAAATTATACCAGATAAAAAAATTGGTCTATTTGAAATTAGTTGGAGTACATCAGATTTTGTAGGTGGTAATAGTACATCCCAGCAAGAATTTTTAGAAAAATCATTTGAATTCTATAAGGAAAATAAATCTAAAATAGAATTTTTTACATGGTATAGACAGTATGACAAACCTGATGGCACATGTGTCATAGAAAAACCAGAAATTGGCAATAAAACTCTCAGTGTAGGTGGTGGTTCAGGTTTAGGAAGTAGTGAATATGTAATTGAACGATTAAGCCATTACGTTTGTAGTGCTGGATTATTAGATGCAGATGGAACTCCAAAACCTAGTTGGAATGAATTTAAGAATCAAATTGAACTGATTAACCAATGATATCTCTAGTATTAGCAGAATCATCATTAGAACTTGTACCTGAAGAACTACAAGATCACCCTTCCGTATTATCACATGCACGAAAACTAGGAAAGAATCCCTCAGAAATACTGCTTGATAACTCTTGGCATTTTGCTGCAATGAAAGGAATTGATGATGAAATCAAAAGAGGAAGACCTGACTTAGTTCATTTTTCTATATTGGAAGCAACTACAATTCCATTATATCTTCACAATAAAATCAAAATCTATGTTCATACAATTGATGATAAAGTAATTTACATTGGAGAAAATGTTCACATTCCAAAATCATATCATAGGTTTGAAGGTTTAATTGAAAAATTATTTTTAGAGAAAGTAATACTATCTAACACTGCTACATTAATGGAAGTCAAAAAAAAATCCTTCTCTGAACTAATTAATGAAATAAAACCATCTAAAATTATTGGATTTTCAACTAAAGGCCAACTAAAATCATTTGAAAAAATCAGTTCTGAAATATCTGATGATACATGTATAGTTATAGGTGGATTTCAAAAGGGGCATTTCTCTGAATCAATAAAAAGTAAAATAAATCACTTATTTTCCGTTGGTGACATATCATATGAGGCACATGTTGTAATTGCACGCATGCTCTATGAGTATGAAAAAACCGTTTTTATGTAGGAAATTCAGTTTGTTTTCTTGTGCAGTCATAGTATAGCCTGGTTAGTATTCGAGGTTTCCAACCTTGTGACGCGGGTTCGAATCCCGCTGACTGCACCCTTTCAATCTAAAGAGAACCAATTTTTAGGTGCATAAATAATAGTTAATGTGAAACCATCTCTTAGAAAAATTGCATTGGAAAGAATGCACATTCTCATTAATAGTGCAATTTCTAATGCAAAAACAAATCCAATTCTTTCTCAACGATACGCTTCAATGGCACAAAGAATTAGCACAAAACACAAAATTCGTATGCCATATGAACTCAAAATTGTTTTTTGTAAGAAATGCAAGTCATTTATCTCACCTGGAACGAATTCCAGAATTCGTTTAGGTAGAACATCAGTCAAATCAATCCGAATATCATGTAATCTCTGCGGTCATACCTATCGAAAAATAATACATAAATCGAATGTAACCAAAAAAGTAGGTACTCCATTATCTAGCTATAAATCGCCAACTAGTTGATCCTTCAACGACGGTGTATCATCATCAATTGTTATCTTATGCAAATATTTTGTCTTTGTCTCTCCAATCAATGTTAAATCAGTTCCAAAAAATGAATTAATTGCCCAACCGATTCCGATTTTTACTTTTGATTCAAATGTCGGAAGATGTGATAAATAATAAGTTCTCCAAATTACCCACGCTAATACACCCGTAATACTAAGACCCATTAAGGATGCAACACCTGCTTATTTCCAATAGTTGCCATCATCCCTTTGCTCTGATATGAAAATTCTTTTAAATTAGAATCTGATTCAAGTGATTTTTTGATATTTTGTGCAACAACTGTGCTTTCACGTAATGCATGTTGTGCTGTTGGAGGATAAAATTTCCCAGTATCTGTATCTAGTATTGCTGCACAATCACCTAATGCAAATACCTCTGGATGATCTTTCAGTCTAAGAAACTTATCCTACTAAAACTTTTCCTCCTTTGTCATGTTCACAAATTAAAGACTTGATCATAGAATTTGTAGTCACACCACCTGTCCATATGAGTGTGGTACATGGAATTATCTCTCCATCCGATAACTCAACATGACTTTCACCGGCATCAATTGCCTTTACATTTGAAATAATTCGAACTCCCATTTTTTTTAAATAAGATCTTGCAGATTCACCTAATTTGTAATTAAGTTCAGGTAGGATTTCATTTTTCGATGAAATTAATATCATATTGATGTTGTTTTCATTAATTGTAGGATATGCTTGTTTTACAGATTTTCTTACAAAATGATTAATCTCCCCAATTATTTCAACCCCTGCAAACCCTGCACCAACAACAGTAAAAGTAAGAAATTTTTGTTGAAGCTCTATACTCCCTGTTTGTGCAGCAATTTCCATCATTGATAGAGTTTGATTACGTAATTCTATTGCATCCTCGACAGTTTTGATTGGAAAAGAATTTTCTTCTATTGGTTTGTTTCCATAGAAATTGTTGTCACTACCTACTGCTAATACCAAATAATCATATTCTAAAGCATGATTTTTCCCGTCAAATTTTCTTGTAATTGTTACTAATCTCTGTTGTAAATCTACTGAAAATACAGTAGCCTGATAAAATTTTGCACTAGTACAGAATTCTCTAATTGGTGTGGTAATATCTCTAGGATTAAGCATTCCTGAAGCTACTTCTGGTAACATTGGTGTAAACAAAAAATAATTATTATCACTTACAATGGTAATGCTTGTATTTTTAGCATCTAGTTTTTTTTGAAGTTCTTTTAACACATGCATCCCACCAAATCCGCCTCCCAAAATCAAAATTTTTTTCTTAGATGTTGAATCTGTTTTATGTGAAAATATTACGTGTGCCTCAAATTTCTTCTTTGAATCAAATTTTAAATCACATTGTACACAGTTGTATAATTGAGACACGTCTAAAAATCATGGAAAATGCATAAAAACCTATTATATTTTAAGAAATTCTAAACAAGTCAGGCAAGAAGAATAGTATTATCCGATCTAAAAATTCACGCTTGCAAATATTCAAAAAACTAAAGACAATGCCTCAATGATTTATAAGACGATCCCAGATTTTTTCACTCTATGGCAAAGGTATACGATGTACCATCAGATGTATTGATTAGCAGATTAGCAGCTATTCTAAAGAATGAAGATATTCCTGCTCCTTCTTGGATTCCATTTGTAAAAACAGGTGCTCACGCCGATAAACCACCTCAAGATAGAGATTGGTGGCATACTCGATGTGCATCATTGATGAGAAAAATCTACCTACATGGACCACTTGGAATTAATGAATTAAGAAAAATTTACGGTGGTGGAAGACCATCTGGATATGGTGCTGCTCATCATAAAGATGCTGGCGGTGCAATTATCCGTAATGCAGTCCAAGCTTTAGAAAAACTTGGCTATATAGAAAAAGTGGAGAAAAAAGGCCGTGTTGTTTCAAAACAAGGAATGCAAAAACTAGATAGATTATCTACAGAAATTCTAAATGAGCTAATCACTGAAAATCCTCAGCTGAAAGTATACTCTTAGATTTGAAATGAGTTTTTCAGAGTCACCCGATCTTCCTGATAAACAAACTCCTGACATTAGCGCTCAAAAAGAACAAATTCTTAAACAAATTCTTGCACCTGAAGCAAGAATGCGACTAAATAATATAAAAATGGTCAAACCTGAACTATCTGAACTTGTAGAGCAATATCTTATTGGGATTGCTTCCCAAGGAAAGATGAATTCACAGATCAATGACAACCAACTAAAACAAATTTTATTATCTATTCAACAACCTAAACGTGATTTTAAGATAAATCGTATCTGATATCAGAGAAAATATAATTAGGGGTCATACAGGGAATTATGCATGAAAGCAGTAGTTTATGATCAATATGCACCAGATGATAATTATGCTAAAATACTCAAAGTTAAGGATATTGATGATCCAAAACCAAAACCAGATGAAGTAGTTTTTAAATTAAAAGCTGCAGCTCTAAATTATAATGATATTTGGGGAATGAGAGGAGTTCCTATCGCTATTCCATTACCACATGTATCAGGTTCTGATGCTGCAGGTGATGTAGTGGCAGTTGGAGAAGATGTAAAAAATATCAAAGTTGGTGATAGAGTTGTATCTCACTCTAATCTTTCATGTAGAGTATGTAAATTATGTACATCTGGCAGAGAATTTGATTGTCTTAATAGACAAGTTTGGGGATTCCAAACAGGACCAATGTGGGGAGCATATAGCGAATTAGTACATCTTCCAGAAGTTAACATTTCAAAAATTCCAGATGGAGTAACATATGATCAAGCAGCGGCTGCATCCATGACAATTCTCACATCTTGGCATATGTTAGTTGGAAGAGCCAAGATAACCCCAGGACAAACTGTCTTGATAATGGGTGGAGGATCAGGAGTTGGAAGTTTTGGTATTCAAATTGCAAAACTCTATAATTGTACTGTGATAGCTACAGCAAGTCCTGACAAGTTAGACAAATGTAAGGAACTTGGAGCAGATTATGCAGTAGATCATAGAAAAGATGATTGGCAAAAAGAAGTCTATAAAATCACAAAAGAAATAGCCGCAAAAACTGGTGTTACACCGGGTGTTGATTTAACTTTTGATCATATTGGTCAAACCCACTTTAACAAACAGCTAACACTGCTAAAGTATGGTGGTACTCTTGTATCTTGTGGAGCTACTACAGGTTATGATGCACAAATAGATCTTAGACACATCTTCTTTAAGGGAATCAATGTTTTAGGTTCAACACAAGGAACAAAAGCAGAGATGGATGATGGATTATACTGGATGGGTAAAGGTAAGATAAAAGCTGAAATTGACTCCGTATATACATTTGAACAAGCAGCAGAAGCACATACAAAAATGCTTCAAGGTAAGTTCTTTGGCAAAATCTTAATGAAACCAGAATAATTACTATCTATTTTTAATATATCAAATCAATATTGAATTTATGAAAACTAGAGTAATTGCTGTCAATCCCAAAAAACCTCAAATAAAAAAAATTGATCAATGTGTTTCTATTTTACGTAAAGGAGGACTGGTAGCATTTCCTACAGAAACGGTTTATGGTTTAGGTGCAGATGGATTAAATCCAAAAGCTATTAAAAAAATATTTCAAGCCAAAAATAGACCATCTGATAACCCTCTAATATTTCACATATCAAATAAAAAAGATGTTAAAAAATACACCAAAGATATTCCAGCAACAGCAGAAAAATTAATAGAAAAATTTTGGCCTGGACCTCTCACATTGATTTTAAAAAAATCATCAATAATACCAAAAATTGCAACTGGAGGTTTGAATACTATTGCAATTAGAATGCCCTCTCATAAAATTGCACTATCATTAATCAATTCACTAGGAAATCCAATTGTTGCTCCATCTGCAAATCTTTTTGGAAAACCTAGTCCTACATTAGCAAAACACGTCTTATCTGATCTTGATGGAAAAATTGATGCAGTAATCGATGGACGAAATTCTGTGATTGGAATAGAATCCACCATATTAGATTTAACCACTAAAACTCCGACAATTTTAAGACCTGGAAAAATTTCCTATGAAGAATTAAAGAATCTGCTGAAAAAAGTCAAATATCATCCAAGTTTACTAGGAAAAAAATCAAAACTACTTAAAGTAAAATCACCTGGAATGAAATACAAACATTATTCCCCCAATGCAAAAATAATTCTTGTAGAAGGCAGTACCAAGAATACTCAAAAAAAGATACATGAATTAATTAAAAAATTTCAGCAACAAAAGAAATTGATAGGTATTATTAATAACAAAAATATCAAAAAAACTCCATTTGTAAAATTCAAATTCATTGGAACCACAAAAAATTTGATTGCAAGTAATCTTTACAAATCATTTAGAGAATTAGATGATCAAAAAGTTGATGTAATAATTATGAGAGAAATTGATACTTCCAATCTGGGATTTGCAATAATGAATAGGCTCAGAAAAGCTGCTTCTGAGATAGTCAGCGCATGAAAGTTCGTTATAATAAAACCAAAATCTTAATCAATCCAAAAAATATCAAAAAACACATTGGCAAGACTTATTCGAAGTTTAATTTTTGTACCTGGTAATAATCAACGATTTCTAGATAAAGCCAAAGTACTGTCTGCTGATATTGTTTGTTTTGATCTAGAAGATTCCATTCCTGAATCAGAAAAAGAAAATGCAAGAAATCTAATAAAAAATACACTTTCTATTCGTTCTGAATATGCATCATCAATTTTTGTTAGAACAAATGCACCTTCATCTGGAAAAATACCTGACGATCTCAATAAAGTAGTTCAAAAAGGAATTGACGGTATTGTAATTCCTAAAGTGAATAATGTTAAAGAATTAAAGAAAATTGAAAAAAATCTTTCATTATTAGAAAAAAAACGTAAGTTAAAACCAATTCAAATAATTCCATCTATTGAATCCACTGAGGGTGTAGTTAACACTTACAGTATAGCATCATTTAGTAAAAGAATACCTGCTGTCGTTTTTGGTGTTTTTGATCTTTTAAATGATTTAGGAATTGAATATACCAAAGATCCTGAAGGTGGGAAATATTCTAGAGCAAAAATTCCCGTAGATGCAAAAGCAGCAGGAGTTTCTGCAATAGATGCTATCTGGCAAGATCTTAATGACATTAAGGGTCTTGAAAGAGATTGTGCTATTGGAAAAAGTTTAGGTTATTCTGGAAAGAGCATCATTCATCCAGATCAACTACCCATTACTCACAAAATTTTCTATCCAAATAAACTAGAAATTCAGTGGGCTGAAAAAAGTTTGTAAATATTACTTAGAATCAACAAAGAAAGGGAAAGGTGCAACAACTATAGATGGAAAAATGATTGACGAGGTTCATTTTAAACAAGCAAAAGCACTTCTTGAAATTGTAAAAAATAATCCAGCGCCATGATATCGTAAGTTCTTTAATGAGTTAATACCATACTGGTGCTTTTATCAAATATTTTATTATTAACAACTCCGTGAATTATCACATTATTTTTTTGTATTTCTATTTTAATTTCATCAAAAACACATCTATATTTTGAGATTCTTTTACTTTCACTTAGAACTTTTCCTGTTTCTAAAATAAATCCATTAATGATTAAATTTTCTATTTTTCTATATCCTGATGTTTTTGGTATCTTACATTCATTTAGAATTTGGGGAATGGTTAAATCTTTACTAAAAACACATCCAATTATTTTTCTGGTTTCAGAATCACCGCATACTTGTAAAATCAAATCAATTAGTTCTTGCTCAATAATTCTAATCTTATAACCACCCTCTATTTTTTTGATTTTAATAATTCTACAGATACATTCATCTACGAATTTTTTTTCATTTACGTTTATGACACTTTTTAAAATCTTGATAAAACCATGAAAATGTTCTATTGAAAGTTTTATTGACATACCATATTTTAGAAATAACGTTCTTTCAAGATTTTTTAAATCATCTTTTTCTAATTTTTTTTAATTACCTCTGATAATGATGTTGAAATCAATCTGTCAATTCCAGCCATCGTCATTTAAGAAAAACATACAAAATATTAAGTATCTTTTGTTCAAAATTCCCTTTATGCAGCGTTCTGTTATAGTAATTGATGATGATAGGGATACCGTAAGGCTGTTTAGTGAATTTCTGGAAGAAAATGACATAAAAGTTCTCGGAGGTGGTTATGATGGAAATACTGCCATCAAATTATACGAAGAAAAAAAACCTGATATAATATTGATGGATATTATGATGCCTAACGGAAGTGGTTTTCATGCTATTAGAAAAATTCAAGAAATTGATCCTAATGCAAAATTTATTGTTGTAAGTGGTGACAGTAATTATTTAACAGAAGAAAAATTAGAAAAATTAGGTATTCCATTAATACAAAAACCATTTAATTTGAAAAATCTTCTTTCAATTATCAAAGCCTAAGTCATTTCCAGATTTGGTCATACAGTCTTATATTCTAACTATCATACATTAAGAAAGTAGATATTATTATGAGCAAACGAGTTACCATAATGATTGATGAAGATCTTGATAAAAAACTTAGACTTCGTCAAGCAAAAATGATTCAACAAGAACAAGTTTCTTACAGCTACTCTAAGGTTTTAAATGAAACACTTAGAAAAGCTCTAAAATAATTATTGTTTCAATTTTTAATTATTTTTATTTCTTTATCGAATAGAATAAAGATATGATAATGTATTATAATAATGAATTAAATTGATTAATTTACTAGATCCCACTGTTGTAATTACTCGAATGTTTGAATCTGGAAAATATGATGACATGCTAAATTATTGTAATAAACTTTTGAATAATAATCCAAATGATATGGTAGCATTGCAAAACTCTGCATTGGCCTTGATACATTTAGGTAAATTTGAAGAATCAATTACTTTTTGTGACAAAGTTCTGAAGATAATGAGTTCTGATATTTATGCATTAAAAAATAAAATCTATTCTCTTGAACAATTGAAGAGATATGATGAAGTTTTGATATGCTGTAAAATTATTCTAGATTTAGATAGTAAAGATACATGGACTCTTAATAGCATGGGTTTGTCATTAAATGAATTAGATAGGCATCAAGAGGCTTTAGAATTTTATGATAAAACTCTAACAATAAATGATAAAGATACTACAGCTTTAATGAATAAAGCCATTTCATTGAATCATTTAGGAAATTATAAAGAATCTATTGAGTATTATGATAAGGCACTAACGATAGACTCTAGTCTTAAAGAAGCATCTATAGCTAAATCAAAAGCATATGAAAAATTAGGGATGGAAGATGATGCATTTTTGGCAGCACAAGGTGTTTTAGATAAAGATATGAATCAAATTAAATTAGACGCTAAAAAAAATAAATGTACCGTTTTTCACCAATTCTGTCAAAATGAATTTGAAGAAATAAAGAATCAAAAATAAAATCTCCTATAATAAGAAAATCAATTTATACAAAGTAATTTTATCTATAAACATTGTTTACAGGAATTGTTGAAGGTGTTGGGAAAATTCAAAAAATTTCTAAAAATACTAAAAACAGAAGTGCAATTCAAATGACTGTGAATTTAGGAAAACATGCAAAAGGTTTGAAGATTGGACAAAGTGTGGCTTTGAATGGTGTATGTCTAACTGCTACAAAAATAACCAAATCAAACTGTATTTTTGAAATGATTGAAGAAACTACAAAGAAAACTGATCTTGGTAATCTTAATCCCGGTGACATTGTTAACATTGAGCGTAGCTTAAAAACAGGTGATAGATTAGAGGGGCATTTTGTTTTAGGTCATGTAGATGGCGTTGGTATAATTAAAAAAATCCTCAAAAGACCTAAAGAAGTACAAGTTTGGTTTGAAATTCCCAAAAAACTATCTAAATATGTTGTAAAAAAAGGATCAATTGCAATTGATGGAATTAGTTTGACTGTTGTTGATGTTAAAAAAAATCTAGCTTCTGTATGTTTAATTCCACATACAATGGAGCTAACTAATTTCAAAACAAAACACATTGGTGATAAGATAAATATTGAAACAGATATTCTTGGAAAGTATATTTTAAAATAAAATTATGCTATTACCATTTTATTGGTAATTACCAATTTTATAGTAAACTTTATAATCTGTCATTAGCGATTTTATTTATAAATGACACTTGAATCTGGAATTGAATCATTAAAGCGTGGTGAATTTGTATTATTATTTGATTCTGCTGGAAGAGAAAATGAAATAGACATGGTTGTTGCTGCAGAGTTTGTTACTCCCGAACATATTGCAAGAATGCGACAACATGCTGGAGGTTTGTTGTGTATGGCAATTGATAATGATTTTGCAAATTCCTTAGAACTAAAATACATGCATGAGATATTGGCAGAATCACCAATATCAAATAAAGAGATGATTATGGGTCTTGCTCCATACGGTGATCACCCTACATTTTCAATTTCTGTAAATCATTATCAAACTTATACTGGTATTACTGATAAAGACAGATCTTTGACTATTAGAGAAATGGCAAATATCTTTAAAGTTGACAATAAAAAGAAAAAATTTGCTTCTTCATTTAAAACTCCCGGACATGTTCCTCTGTTAATTGCATCAAAAGGACTCTTAGCAAAAAGACAAGGTCATACCGAAATGTCGGTTTATCTTACTCAGATAGCTGGTTTAACTCCAGTGACTGCAATCTGTGAAATGATGGATGCTGAAACTTATACTGCATTATCTGTTGAAAAAGCAAAAAAATATGCAAAACAAAATGCAATTCCATTAATTGATGGTAAAGAATTATTAGAGTTCGCTAAGGTGCATTAATTCTGAACATTGCAATAGTGATTTCGGAATTTAATGAAGAAGTGACATCTAGAATGCTATTGGTAGCTCAAGAAAAAGCAAAAATCATGAAATTAAAAATAAATTATACATGTAAAGTTCCTGGAGCATACGATATGCCGATTATTGTTAATGCATTATTACAAAAAAAAGATGTTGATGGGGTAGTAACTCTTGGTGCTATAATAAAAGGACAAACAAAGCATGATGAACTCATTGCTCATTCTACAGCAAGAGCATTAACTGAATTATCAATTAAGTATCAAAAACCAGTATCCTTAGGAATTACTGGGCCTGGAATGCAGGAAAGGCATGCTTATGCTAGAATTAGACCAGTGGCTGAGCGTGCGGTAGAGGCTATGGTGAAAGTTTCTGATGAATTACAAAGGATTCAAAAATGATCCAACTCAGCATATTGAAGATAACTGGTTATGGACCCTGGACTCTAACGCTTGGAAGTGATAGAGAACATGCATTACAAATGCTTCAAGCGTCAATATACAAAGAAATCCAACAATTATTTTCAGAAAAAAATTGCCTTGTTTTTTTGAATCGAGCTGATGAATTTTTTGTAGTTTCAAATGGTTTAACATTAGAGGATCATATAGAAATTCAAAAAAATCTTGAAAAATCTTTTGATGTTAAATTCTCAATATCTTTAGGATATGCTGAATCACCTTTTAAAGCAAATCTTAAGGCGTATGAAGGAAAAATTAATGAAATTGTCCTTAGTAAGGAACATACTATTTTTGGTTTCATTGATGGCAAATCTGAACCAAAAGTTTCCATAATGCACTTTGATGTTGAAAATTTAACTTCTAAAAGAAAAATTAAATCTCCGTATGAAATCACTCTAACAATTTTTGAACTATATGCAAAAATGGCCAAGTTTTTTTCCAAAAAAAATTCTCTAACATTTTTTATGGGTGGAGATAATTTTATGGTAGTTGCAAGCGAAGAAGCAAAAAATTCTGTAAGTGAATTTATTGAACTAATTAAAAATGAATATGACATTACTTTGAATTGTGGAATAGGTAATGGAAAAACTGCCAGAGATGCTGCCAATCTTGCAACTAAATCTCTTGATACAATTAGAGAAATTAGAGATTCTGGAAAAGAAAAACCCAGTGTTTATGAATTATCATGCTAATCAAAAATGTAAGTGCTCTATTAGGTAAAGAATTAGATTATGTTTCACATACTAACATAAAGATTCAGGGTGATAAATTCAAAAAAATTCATTCCAAGATTGGAACTAAAGAAGAATCCATTGACTGTGAAGGATTATTACTAATTCCTGGATTTGTAAATTGTCATACTCATATTGGTGATTCTATTGGAAAAGATGTAACTCTTAACAGTTCAGCTGAAAAACGAATTCATCCAGTATCTGGAGCTAAATCCAAAATTCTAAAAAATACTGATAAAAGATACCTTGCAAATTTTATGAAAACCACATGTAAATCAATGCTAAATAAAGGAATTACAACTTTTGTGGATTTTAGAGAGGGTGGAATTGAAGGAGTACATTTACTCAAACAAGTAGTCTCTGAATCACCTATTCGTTCTATTATTCTTGGCAGATTAGAATACTATCAGGGACCTAATGAAATTAAAAAAAACATTCCTTTACCCACGCATAAAATCGATGAACTGACAGAATTACTTACAAACTGTGATGGACTTGGTGTAAGTGGAGCAAATGAAAACAGTTCAGCAGTGTTGAACTATTACTCTAGAACAACAAAAATTCGTGCCATTCACTCATCTGAAACAATTCAAAGCATTTCTACATCAAAAAAGATTACCCACAAATCTGAAACCATACGTGCTTTGAAAATGAAACCTCATTTTCTTGTTCATATGACTTATGCCTCATCAAGGGATTTGCTCGCTGCTAAAAAAATAGCACGTGGAATTGTAATTTGTCCCAGAGCAAATGCTTCACTCGCTGAAGGAATTCCTGATATTGAATTAATGAAAAAATCTGGATGTATAATTGGATTGGGCACTGACAATGTTATGATAAACTCTCCTGATATGTTTAGAGAAATGGATTACTTGTGGAAAATCACTATGGGTATTCACAAGAAAAGAGTTGATCCAAAAGAAATTCTAAAAATGGCAACTGTAAATGGTGGAAAAATTTTGAATAAAGACATAGGAATAATTGAAAATGGCAAACTTGCAGATTGTATCTTTCTTGATAAACATGCATTGGATTTAGAACCAATGCATAATCCACACGCATCTATTGTTCATAGGGCATCTGAATCTGCTATTAGAGCTGTAATGATAGGAGGTAAAATTATCCATGGAAAAATCTAGACCACATGTAATTTTAAGTGCAGCAATTTCCATCGATGGAAAAATTGCCTCACGTTCAGGTGATTCAAAACTTTCCTCACAAATCGATAAAGTTAGACTTCATAAACTTCGATCAAAAGTTGATGCAATTCTCGTAGGGAAAAATACAGTACAAAGAGATGATCCGTTACTTACCGTACGATATACAAAAGGAAAAACCCAATAAGAATTATTTTAGATTCCCAAGGAACTATACCGATTAATTCTAAAATCTTACAAACATGTGATAAAGTTCCAACAATTATTGCAGTGTCTAGAAAAATTAGTAATGAAAATTTAAAAAAATTAAATAAATTTCCTGTTGAAATAATTATGTCAGGTGAAAATCTAGTTAACATAAAATCTTTAATGACTTCACTAAGTAAAAGAAAAATCAAAACTATTTTAGTTGAAGGAGGCGGTACTGTCAACTGGCAATTTATTCAAAATAAAATATTTGATGAAATTTTCATAACTATATCCCCATTTATTATTGGAGGAACAGATGCAATAACATTTGTTCAAGGTAAAGGCTTTGATAAGATTATAAAATCACCTCAACTCAGATTAAATTCAATAAAAAAACTAGAAAACCACCTTGTTTTACATTATACAAAAGTGTAAGTTATTATACTTAATTTAAAATATAATAAGAAATTGGCAGCAAAAAAGAAAGCTACAAAAAAGAAAGCTACAACTAAAAGCATTAGTAAAAAATCAAAAGCTAAAGCAAAATCCCCAAGCAAATCAAAATCTAAAAAACCAGCATTTGGTGGTTATGCAATTAGTTTTGCAGGTCGTAAAGAAACTGTAGAGCAAGTTTTTGGTAACAAACCTATTGCACCAAGTGAAATGACAAAAAAGATTTGGGCATTTGTTAAAGCAAAAAGCCTCTCTAATCGCTAAAGAAAAAAATTGTTAGCGAATAATCGTTAACACATTTCCTATCTTTTAATTATTAATTTTAAAATTTAAAAAAGATATAGATATTGGAAATTATTTGTAATTATTATGTCCACTGCATCTTTAAGAAAAGATCATGATCTTATAGAAAAGGTCATCAAAGCAATGGAATCTACAATTCAACTTCTAAAAGATGGAAAGCAAATCCCTGAATCTATTCTCTTACCTGTTATTGATTTCTCAAAAAATTTTACTGATGTATGTCATCATAGTAAGGAAGAAAAATCGTTATTTCCAGCACTAGAACAAGCAGGGATGCCTACTAACATGGGTCCAATTGCAATGATGCTAATAGATCATCAGCGATCAAGAGAACTTGGAAAAGAAATGGAAAGTTCTGCTAAAACTTATCTCTCATCTGGTGATTCTACAAAATTAGTTACTGATTTACAACAGTATGTGGAACATATTACAGAGCATTTATGGAAAGAAAATAATAGATTGTTTATGATGGCAGAAGCTCGCTTACAATACGTTTCAAAGAAAATTAACCAAGAACTAAATGATATTGAAGAATCTAAACTAAGAGAAACTGGAAAAACTAGAGAGCATTACGAACAATTAGCTGAAACTCTAACACGTGATGTTTCTAAACAAGGAAATTAGATTTGGCTTACAGTACTTTTGGTCAAGTTGTTGGAGTAAGAAAATATGTTAATGGAAATATTGAGATAGATTTCTATCATGATGATGAAATAATTGAATACAAATATTCTGTCAATTCTAATACTCCAGGTAATTTTCCAAAGGAATTAGCTGAAACTTTAGCCTCAACTTTAGCAACTGACATATGTATTGAAATTTACTTTGAGGAAAATGGAAATCCATCACATATTGAATTAGAAGAATGTGATTATGATGATGAAGATGAATAGTTATTCTACGTAGTGATGATGACTTAGATTATCATAGAATCTCACTGATTTAATATTCACAAATTCAAGAATTCCATATCTTGATAATTCTCTCCCAAATCCACTATGTTTTATCCCCCCAAATGGAATTCTTGGATCTGAAAGTACTACATTATTTACACTGACTATTCCTGATTCTATTCGCCTAGAGATTTTCTCAGCTTTTGCTAGATCTTTAGTCCAAATACTGGCACCCAATCCAAATTCTGTATCATTTGCTAATTTAACAGCCTCACTTTCATTTTCAACTACTGTTATTGGAGCAACTGGACCAAATGTCTCCTCTTTTGCAATTCTCATATTTTGTTTAACATTTGTAAGAATAGTGGGCTGATAGAAATATCCCTTTGAATCGATTTTTGAACCTCCTAAAAGAATTTCAGCACCTTTCTCTTTTGCATCTTCAACAATTCCTGAAATAGTTTCTAAGCCACCTTTGTTTGATAATGGTCCTACATCAGTTTCAATTGATGTGGGGTCTCCAACTTTTAATTGAGATGCCTTCTTGATAAATAATTCAATAAAATCTTTAGCAATATTTTTTCCAACAAAGAATCTTTTTGATGCAACACAGCTCTGACCACAATTGATGAATCTACCTTTAACTGCACCATCTACAGCTTTTTCAATAATTGCATCATCTAGTACGATAAATGGATCACTTCCTCCAAGCTCCAAAACACATTTTTTCAAATTACCTGCAGCTCTTTGACCTACTTTTGCTCCAGCAGTTGTACTTCCTGTAAATGTGACAGCATTAACATCTGAATCAATGAGGTGATTGGCAGATTCTACACTTCCTACTACTGTCTGAAATATTCCATCAGGCATACCTGATTCAGTAAATGCTTTTTCAATTTCAATACCTGACTGCATGGTTACACTAGCTGGTTTCATCACTATGACATTTCCTGCCATCAAACATGGGGCAGCAAACCTTAGAGCTTGCCAATAAGGAAAGTTCCAAGGCATAATAGAACCAATAACTCCAAGTGGTTCAAAAGTAAGAAAACTTTTTCTTGCATCTGTGTTTAATACTTCATCAGCAAGTAAACTATCTCCATT
>NZ_AHJG01000240.1:0-2839 GCF_000241145.1 Candidatus Nitrosarchaeum limnium BG20
CTGATAAATACGGTCAATACATTACACAGGAGTTTACAGTAGATTCAATTAACAATAATGGAGTTCAGATTACTTCAGAAAAAAATACAAAAGATAAGAAAGAAACTATAGAAATTAGTTTTGATAATAATGGTTCAATTATAGCAGATAAAAAATGCTGTATTATAGAAAAATTCATGTATTTAACTCCAATTAAGATTGGAGACATACTAGTTGATGATTTAATAGTTACAAGTGATGCAACATATGAATTTGATGGAAAATCACGACGAGTGTGGATTGCACAAGATGTAAAGAAACAAGACACGTTGATTGTGGATAAACAAACAGGATTAGTATTATCAGATAGTCATAAAGAAACAGGTTTGAATATCAAATGGGATAAAACAGAATTGATGAAGACAAATATCTTTGAGAAAAAATATGTAAATGATCAATCAGTAATACCAAAATGGTTCAAAACAACTACAAAATGGTTTCTAAATAACTTAATTTCAGAATCTGAATACATAAAGGCAACAGAAAATCTACTAGAACGAGAAATTATTAGAATCTGAGTTAAAGACTACATTTTAAAATAACATATTCAATTGTGTTTTTTTCAGAAGCTTTTTTCATTTTAAGCATTGATGTGAATAGGATTTGTTCAACAAATTTTGGGTATTTTTTTAAAATCAATTTTTTGATTTCATCTCTATTTTTGATATAATAATTAGCAAGTGGAACATAAACTTCTTTTCCAATTAATTTTTCATCATTAATTTTAAAACCAATAGAACCTACGAGTTTTTTTACAAATTCTAACCCATAATGTTCAGAAGACCAAGTAAATTTCAGAATCCCCAGTTTCATAATTGATGCGTTTTGCATAGTTACAGGGATAGCCAAAGTCAAGATTCCATTAGATTTTAGAATTCGTTTAGATTCTAAAATAAAATCTTTTAGAGGTTTGAAATGCTGTGAGGATTCTAAGGCCAAAACACGGTCTACCGAGTTATCAGCAAAAGGCAATTTTGTTGATGTGGAATTAAAAAAGTGGATATTTTTTTGTGGACCAGAAAAAGATAGTTGGTCATAATTAATATTTATACAAAATAAATCCAATTTTTCATACTTATCTCTCCAAAAAATCGCTGGTGCAGATAATCCACTTCCAACATCAACTAAGTTTTTTGCTTTTTCCAGTTCTGCCAATTTGCCAAAATATGAGCAGAGATTTTTTTGTGCAGATAGAGGATCATTAGTGTTTCCCATCCAATATCCAAAATTCAGCATTGTTCCACCAGTTGCAAGCTGCATTATAGGAGAAAGAGAGTTGTAAAGTTTTATGACATCTCTTTCATTTTTTCTTAAAGTCCAAAAAAAAACATCCAGAGGGTTGATTAATTTCAAAAAGATTTTCAAAGAGAGTTGAAAACGGTTCTTATTAATTTTAAGGCATTCAGATACATCATAAATCTACTTTCGAGTATTCATAACAGTAAAGAATCATAGATATTTTATTAGATTGATCATAATAAAGAGAATATGAGTGAGTCAAACCAATTTCCAGAGATAATAATTGCCAAATGGAGTGAGAGATTTTTTGCGTGGTTAATTGATTTTGTCATTATTTCAGTTATTTCCACCATAGCAATATCATCTATTTTCGGATCAATTGATTATGATTTTAACGAAAAATTTTTCTGGGCAGAAATGACACAATTTATTCCAACAAGCGTGATCTTTTTTGGATATTGGGTAATTTTGGAATATCTGAAAGGTCAAACGATTGGGAAAAAAATCCTAAATTTGAAAATTACCAACATGCATGGTAAAAAACCAGATTTGAAGGGCGTAATAATCAGTAGTTTTGGAAAAGCATTTCTCCTTCCAATCGATGTTGGGTTAGGATGGATTTTTACCAATGAAAAACGTCAGAGAATTTTTAACAAAATTGGCGATACGATAATAATTAAAATAAAAAATCCAAATTCAAACATCAATGATATAAAATATAAAAAAGATTAGATTTTGTCATATTTTATTACACAGTTGTTTTTGGAGATTTAACCAGTAGATCTATAACTTATTAAAAATGGTTTAGTTCAAGAAATGTCCGAGAACATAAAATGGTGGGTGGGGCTTGCAAAAGAACTACAAACAGACATAGAGTTTGAAGAATAACTCATCAAAAATTACATTTATCACATACCAAAAATTATACATCGAGAGTTAGATACATATAAAAATAATTTAGAGAATTAAAGAATTTATTTATTGAGTCCAGCCACGAGTGATTAATTTTTCAACACTTGTAGATTTAACACAGGCAGCTTGCCCATTAAATTTGAAAGCAAGTTCTAATCCTTCTTTACAAACCACGTCTTGAGATAAAACACCATCTTTGATTTGTTTAAGAGGTGAAAGAATCACAGGAATATCTTCTGGCTCCATCATGTCATCACCTGTTTTCATTGATTCATCAATAGTTTTTGTAGAATTGTCTTGTTCCATCATGCCATGATCTGGGTTTACCATGTCATCACCTGTTTTCATTGATTCATCAAGTGTTGTAGCGGTAGAATTTGTATTAGTTGAATTTCCAGTTGTTTGTGCAAATATAGTATTTGCAGGATTGATAATTAATCCAGTTATCAGTACTGAAAACAACAGAATAATACCAAAGGTCGTATTCATATTAAAAATATTAAAATCAAGATGTAATTTAAGATTTGGGTATAATCATTTTAATCCACATCACATTATTTAGATCGATTTTAGACATATAGCATCCGCTAAGTGATTAAAAATAAATCATCAAAACAAAATGTATAGCATTCGCTAAGAGTGATTAGAA
>NZ_AHJG01000239.1:0-20254 GCF_000241145.1 Candidatus Nitrosarchaeum limnium BG20
CTATTGGATTGCCTGGTACCCGAAGCGAAACATCATACACTACTAGTTCAAGATCTTTTGTAATAACACTCTGCAAAGAGAATGGCCCAATGATTCCTGGTGCATATTCTTTTTTAGCTGCTGAAACAAATTTGTCCCCCATTTTTATCACTTTTTCAAGTAATGATTCTCTGATGCTTGCAGGTGTGTGTCCTACCTCTATATTTTGTAAATCAACATTGATGTCTAATTGTTGTTTTGCAGGAAGTGCATTAAAATCATGAACATTTGTTTGCAATCGTCTTTCTATTCCTATAAAATCAACTTGTTTTGAAATTGGTGTGTAAAAGTAATTAAAATTCATGTATGTGCCAATAGCTAATTCTTCAATACTTGATTTTTCTAGATCCTTTCTAGAAATTAACCCTTGTTTTATTTTTGCCTCTGATTTTTCTTTATAATCTTTGTATGATGATACAGTAAAAAATGCCCGTTCTAATGGTCGTTTTAATTCCTGTACTTTAACAATGCATGGTTTATTGATATTCTTTGGATCTTTGAATAATTTTGGAAATTTTATTTTCGCCTTTTCTAGCAGAAAATATTGATTTCTTTTCGCTGTTCTTTCTTCTGCTTGGAATAATTTCCTATTTCCAAATATTGGAACCTTGAATGAATTTTCTAGAGTTTTGTACCCTAGGTATACTGTAAGTGATCTGTGTGGAATAACTATTGTATTTGTCTCCCTCATTGTTTTTTGATTTTTTAGGCGATGCCATGTCTTTGAATTTATCTAAAACTATGATCTCATCTGCGATTCTATTGAATCTTCTATATGGTTCCTCTCTTCCTTTTTGACAATAAACCACAGTCTGAAAATTTTCATCTTTTGCTCCATCCATGACTTCTAATGCTGAATGACTTCCCATCACTCCTATTCTGACGTCTGAATATTCGTTTACTATTTTTTTAATTTCAGAACTACTGATCACATTTTGACTAGAAAACGGGAACTAATATAGCTAATTTTCAATTAATTGGATCGATTTTATGATCACAAGATTTTTCTTAAAAGAATTGTAGGTGATCTTATGTTTTATTCAGTTGAGTTGCAAATGGCTGGAGTGATTTTACTAACTGCAATGGCTGCCGGTGGAATATCTTTATGGCTAAAACGAAGAAGAGAACAACAGAAATTAGGTACATTTGATGATAATGCCCAAAGTTAGCCTAGTGCCAAATTTGCTTTGCTAACTAATAGATAAAATACCGTTGTGCTTTAGATAATTCATTATGAAACTAATAGTTGGCATTACTGGTAGTACAGGTGCAATCTATGGAATTCGTTTGTTAGAGGTTCTAAAAAAATTAGGCGTTGAGACACATCTCATAATGTCTGAATGGGCTATGAAATGCATTACTATGGAAACTGAGTTTCAGATAGGATATGTAAAATCTCTTGCAACAACTACTTCTGATGAAAAAAATATGGCATCTAGTGTTTCCAGTGGAACTCATAAAGTTGATGGCATGATTGTTGCACCATGTAGTATGAAAACATTATCTGCAATTGCAAATGGATATGATGACACTCTCGTCGCAAGAGCTGCAGGTGTGACCATTAAGGAATCTAGAAAATTAATTTTAATGGTTAGAGAAACACCCCTATCTGCAATACATCTTGAGAATATGCTCAAATTATCTAGATTGGGAATAGTTATCTTGCCTCCTGTTACAGAATTTTATACAAAACCAAAAACTATTGATGACATTGTAAATCATGGAGTTGGTAAATGCTTGGACCAATTTGATCTAGAGCACGGTTTATACCCTCGCTGGGGTACTTTTTAACTTGTAATTGCCAAAAATAGTTTTTGAAAAAATCATAAAGGCTGACAGAAAAAAAGTCTTTGAAATTACTAGTAATTTTGAAAATTTTCAAAAAATTCTACCTCAGTACTATCCTTCTGTTAGAACAATATCTGTTCGTGGAAATACCTCCGTTGTAGAAGAACATCTACGAATTGCTGGACGAGAATTAGTGATGATGGCAAAGCATGTAATTGATGACCCCATTCTACATGAAATTTTTATTATTGGAGGAGATTCAAAAGGAACTCATATCACTTACCACTATGAGCATATTCCAAACGGAACAAAATTAATAGTTGAAGTAAATTGGAAATTGAAAG
Source organism: Candidatus Nitrosarchaeum limnium BG20 (assembly GCF_000241145.1). Lineage (NCBI taxonomy): Archaea > Thermoproteati > Nitrososphaerota > Nitrososphaeria > Nitrosopumilales > Nitrosopumilaceae > Nitrosarchaeum > Candidatus Nitrosarchaeum limnium. The sequence goes on from NZ_AHJG01000239.1 coordinate 2,172, forward strand.
GAGTGATGAGATTATCTTCTATTATTGGCAGACAAGATATCTCAAAAGAATATTCTAAAATTGTTGATGAATTTGCTTTAATTGCTGAAGGCTAGTCTATTTTTTCTTTGTTTTTAAAATCGTTTAATTCTCTTTCTCCCTCGATTTTTCCTTTTTCAAATTCTCCTTTAGCTTTACCGAGAGTTTTGGCTAATTCTGGAATCTTTTTTGCTCCAAAAATAAATACGGCTGCTAGCACTAGAATTATCAATATTTCATTAATTCCCGGCATTGCAAGGGAAATTGTTTCTAGTGTCATCTGAGCTATAGTCTATGATTTAAGATTTAAATCTTTTTTATGTTTTTTGTACTCAATTATCATGCCTGCAAAATAAAGCACCATCATTGGTACTGCGATAAACCACATTGTGACTCCACTGCCATCAGGTGTAATGATCGCCCCGAAAATTATGATTGCCAAAATTGCATATCTCACATTTTTTCTCCAAAAATCATCTCCTACTATGCCTGACATTGTCAAGGCATACATTACTATTGGAATCTGAAATGAAATGCCAAATGCAAGCAAATATTGTAAAACAAAAGTGATGAAATCCATGATGTTTAGAAATGTAATTAATCCTGACGCATCACCAAACATGTATAGAAATTCTAACATGTATGGAATTACTAGAAAATAAGAAAACAGACAACCTGTAATGAATAATCCTAATGCTGGTAGTGCAACTCTGCTTGTAACTTTAATCTCTCGTTCTTTTAATGCTGGTTTGATGAATCCTACAGCTTCTTTGATTATTATCGGCATTCCAAATACGACTGCTACAAGTGCTCCGACATAAATTTGGGCAAATAGAGCCTGTCCTGGCTCAGTCTGTATCAATTGAACTCCGTCTGGAATTAAGCTTGTTTTCATATGGGTGGTAATTTGCGCTGCAACATTGTTGATTGGATCTATTTGTGGATAGTAAAGATGAATTCCAGAAACATCTATTGGATACAAATGACATGATATTACAAATGCAAAAATAATTCCTATGACAATAATGATGCGAACTACTCGTTTTCTAAGCTCTTCAAGATGTTGATTGATGTCTTCAATGGATGTCATCTAAAATCCATTTATCTTAAACAATATTTACTTGCCTGGGATTGGAAGTAGTTTTGCTTCTGGCAATCCTGCATTTTTTAGCTCTTCGAGACTCAAATCTTGAAATTCTAATGATATGATTGCCTTTGTCCTGAATTTTTGTTCCATGCTTTTTGCTAATGAAGCCAAATCTTTGCTGGAGTAGATTTCTTTTGAACCTTTAAGAAATATTCTTTCCCCTTTTTCCATTTCTTTTCCTCCAAATTTTTCTTGAAGGAAACTTGTGATTGTTGGAAGCTCCTTTCTTGGGATATTATTATGATATATGTGATTCCCTTGACTGACTCATAATCATATGGTGTTCCATTTCTATACATGAAAACGCCGATAAAAATTGCATCTACCTCTGGCTCTCTGACACATTTAATTTCCCAATTCATTAATTTTTCTTCGTTATAGACAAATTTTTCCATCTCATCAGCGGTAATCTTCCAATATCTTGATCTTGACAATCTACTTACACTGTATCCTTCTGATATAAATTCCAATATCTGAGATTATTCTATCTTTGTTTTGAGATATTTTGAATATTTTCTTGAAATTACTACTTCTATTACTAAGCCTGCAACAATTACTGATAATACAGCTACTACTGACCACAATAATTGAGATAACGGTTCAATTGGTTGCATGATTTGTGTGGATTGTACCATGGAATCTCCTGCTTCTTGTACTGGCATTGACTTCATTGCCATCTCTGGAGTATCAGGAGAAATGGGATTTGTGGCTATCATGTTTTCATTAATACTGACTTCTCTTCCCTTCTGAATCAACTGTGAAGAAAACCACGCAGCTATTGATACTCCTCCAAGTGTAGCTAATCTATGAATTCTTGTAAATGAATTAAAAAGTGATTTGCTCTTTTTTGCCGGCTCTGACATTTTTAATGGTAGAATAACAATTGCAAGTTTATCTACAGTATAAAATTTCATGTCTCTTTCTTTTGTGTTTTTTCCAATGTTTGTAATCTTGACAACACCTGCTTCTTGCATCTTTTTTAAATGGTAAATTACCAAAGGTAGGGAAATATCTGTTTTTTGTGCTATTTGATTTGCGGTTAACGAATCATTAAATAAAATTTTTAAAATTTCTCGGCTTGAATCTGAACTTAATATTTCTCCTATTGCCTTTATTTTTTGGTCTTCAGTAGATAATATTTCAACTCTGTCTGCAATTCCTATTGAATTATCTTCTATTTCATCTTTCATTGAACCTGTAAAATTATGGGTGTGTTAATAAGACTTGCTGTTAAATTGAGATTTAATCAAACCTTAACTAGAAAAATATCTTTATCATAATTATGAAACATTCAAAACAAATCTTTGCAGTGGTCATTGCTGTTTTGGTAGTCTCTGTGACTTTGGGTGCAATATCAATTGTACCGAGCGCAGTTGCCCAAGAAGAAGTAACTCCATTTCCATCAAGGGAAAAAGTGATATCTGTTACGGGTAATGCCATCTCAAGCGTAGAGCCAAACCTCGTAAACATTAGTTTTGGTGTTGAAGTTCAAGAAAAAACTGCTAAAGATGCACTAGCATCAAACTCCGAATTGATGAACAAAGTGATAACTGCTGTAAAACAGGTAGGAATCACTGACGCAGAAATTGGTACATCTCAGTTTAACATTTATCCTGTCTACAATTATTATCAGGAAAAAGATACTGGGAAAAATGTCCAAGAATTAATTGGATACAAAGTAAGCAATATCATCAATATCAAAACTGAGAAACTTGATAGCATTGCTCAAATAATTGACGGTGCTGTAGATGCAGGAGTAAACAGAGTAGATAGTGTGTATTTTTCACTATCCCCAGATGTTGCATCCAAGCTTAAAGATGACCTTTTAGAAAAGGCTGTTCTTAATGCAAAATCTAAGGCAGAACTTGCTTTATCCCCACTAAATTACAAAATTATTGGTGTAAAAGCAATCTCTCTTTCTGAATTTTCAATTCCATACCCAATGCCAATGTATGATATGGCTTACAGTGAAGGAGCTGCAAAATCATCCATGCCAACACCGATATTTTCATCTGATCAAGATGTCAATACAAGTGTAAATGTTGTCTTCCTTATAGGAAGCAACTAGATCTTTTTTTTTAAAATGTAATGCTTTACTAAAATCTGAACAATGTAGGAAGATAGATTAACCTCTTTTTGATTTTGCAAATTAATGGCTACATTTAACGTTCATGTAACTATTGAAAATAAACCTGGAATAAGTGATCCTGAGGGTGAAACTATTCTAAATGATTTAGTACTAAAAGGGAATCATTCGGCAGTATCTAAAATTAAAACTGCAAAGATGCTAAAATTTACAATCAAAGAGAAGGATAAAAAATCAGCAAAAATCACAGTTCAAGAAATTTGTGACGAATTAAGAATTTACAATCCCATGGTTAGTAAAGTCATAATTGATGTTTTTGATGCATAATCTACCTACATGAGTAATTTATAGAAAAATCCATTTATTCTTAATAGCGATCAGAATTCATTTATCTGCAATTTGCTTCAAATTAAATATCGCTGCAGATAAAATAAGGCGTGAAGGTAGGCGTAGTGGTTTTTCCTGGCAGTAATTGCGATCGTGATATGTATCATGTTTTAACTGATGTCTTCAAATTTAACGCTGAATATTTTTGGCATGAAAAGGGACTACCAAAAAACATTGATGCTGTAATTTTACCTGGTGGTTTTTCATATGGTGATAGATTAAGGTCAGGTGCAATTGCAGCACACAGTCCTATAATATCTGATGTGAGAAAAATGGCAGAAAAAGGAATTCCTATTTTAGGTGTATGTAATGGATTCCAAATTCTTGTAGAGGCAGGGTTACTCCCTGGCGCCTTATTAAAAAATACCTCTCTGAATTTTATGTGTAGTTGGACAAATCTAATTGTAGAAAATAACAAGACACCATTTACAAATAAATTAAAACTACACCAGAAAATTCCAATTCCTATTGCAAATGGTGAAGGAAGATACTATGTGGATAATGACACTTTAAAAAAATTAAAAAACACAATCAGATTGTATTTAGATATAGTGAAGTTATCAACGGCTCTACAGATAAAATTGCAGGAGTGTGCAATGAGGATGGAAATGTTGTTGGTATGATGCCTCATCCAGAAAGAGCTGCCGAGTCTGCAATAAATCCAATTGACAACAAACCATCTTCTCTAATTTTTGAATCTTTACTTGATACAATTGGTGTTACACATTGAGTCTAGAACCACAGGAACTAGATGACTTAACTTCAAAGATTGGACGAAAACCTACCTCGACTGAATTACAAATTGTAGCTGCCGAATGGTCTGAGCACTGTTCTTACAAATCATCAAAGAAACACCTCAAAATGTTACCGATGAAAGGACCTCTGGTAATCTCTGAAAAAGGATATGATTCTGGTGTGTTGGATGTTGGAGATGGTTATGTCATTACTGCACACATTGAAAGTCATAATCACCCATCTGCAGTGGAACCTTACGGTGGCGCTGCAACTGGAGTTGGTGGAGTGATTCGTGATATACTGTCCGCTGGAACAAGACCGATTGCAATCCTTGATGGATTACGATTTGGAGATATTGAAAAAGATATGCAAGCAAGGTGGCTATTTAAAAACGCAGTTACTGGAATTGCCGACTATGGAAACTGTTTGGGGATTCCTACTATTGGCGGAGAAGTAGAATTTGATCAATGTTATTCTAATTATGCCCTAGTTGATGTTGCAGCTATAGGGTTTGGTAAAAAAAAGAATCTGATTAAAAATCATGCAAAGAAAGGTGATATTGTTGTACTTCTGGGTGGTTCTACAGGTCGAGATGGTATCGGTGGTTCACAGTTTGCATCTGATTCACTAGAATCTGAAAATCGTTCTGCTGTACAAATCCCAGATCCATTCATTGAAAAATTAATCATAGAAGCAATCTTGGAAGCAAGAGACCAGCATCTCATTAATGCCATGAAAGATCTTGGAGGTGGAGGCCTATCATGTGCAGTATCTGAAACTGCTGATGCCTTGTCTATTGGAATTGAAATGGATGTGGATAAAGTCCACACTAGGGAATCTGATATGAGCCCTGATGAGATTATGGTATCGGAATCTCAAGAAAGAATGTTAATTGTTACTACTGATGAAAAATTAAAGAAATTACAAACAATCTGTAAAAAATTTAGAATTACATGTTCTGTAATTGGACATGTTACAAGTGATAGTATAATGCATGTAAAAAAAGGAAAAAAGACATGCGCTAATCTTCCAACAGATGTGGTTGCAAATGCCAAATTGTTGGATAGGTCTTCGAAAAAACCAGTATATTTAGAAACAATAGAACAAGAAAAAAAACTCAAACCTATTTCTGATTATTCAAAAATGATGATGAAGTTTTTAGCATCTCCAAACATTGCAAGTAAAATCTGGGTTTATGGTCAATATGATCATGAGGTGGGAATTAGAACTGTCGTTAAGCCTGGAAAAGATGCGTCTGTATTGAGATTAGATAATGGAAAATTCTTGTCTGCTAAAATTGATGGTAATCCAAAACACTGTTACATTAATCCTAGAGAAGGTGCTATTGGATGCTTTGAGGAAGCATGTAGAAATGTTGTATGTACTGGTGCAAAACCAATAGGGATGCTTGATCATTTACAATTTGGAAATCCTGAAAATCCTGAAATCTTTTGGACCTTTTTAGAATCACTTAAAGGATTAACCGATTTTGCGAAATATTTTGAAATCCCCTGCGTTGGTGGAAAGGTAAGCCTTTACAACGAAACCCCCTCTGGCCCAATAAAGCCTACTCCTCTGATTGGAATTTTAGGGATAACTGAAAAAACATCTTTATTTTCTCAATCAGTTTCGCCTGATGATTTACTAGTAATAATTGGTGATACTAAAGATGAGCTAGGTGGCTCTGAATATTTTGAATACATTCACAAGTTTATTGGCGGGAAATGCCCGGTAGTAAATTTTGAAGAATCAAAATCTAATATGACTGTGGTCTTGGAATTAATTCAAAAAGGATTACTCAAAGCTGCTCATGATTGCTCCAAAGGTGGATTGGCAGTAGCAGTATCTGAAATATGTATGACTTACAACGTGGGTTGTAAAGTATCTCTGGACAAAGTACCAGGACCAAAATTAGATGTGGATAGAATTTTATTTTCTGAGAGTCATTCAAGATACCTACTAGTCGTATCCAAGAAAAATATAAAAAAAATAGAAGATATTCTCAAAACAAGCAAAATAAAACACAATACAATTGGAGAGTTTGGCAGTAAAAACATCTTATTTAGTAAATCAAACAAACCGATCATAGATCTAAGAGTTGATAAGGCTCAAAAAACTTGGTTTAATTCGTTAAGGGAGTTGGTGGTTCATGGTTAAAGAAAATTGTGGAGTAGTTGGAATTTTTAGTCTTAGTGGAACTAATGTAGTTCCAATGGCAATTGATGCACTAAGGGCATTGCAACATAGAGGTCAAGAAGCATGGGGAATTGCTATTCCAAACAAAGAACCACTAAAAAGATTAGGGTTGGTATCTGGTGCTTCATCTGAATTTAAAAAAATATCAGAAGAATATTCTTCTCCTGCCGTAATTGGACATGTGAGATATTCTACAATGGGTAGGAGCACACTTGAAAATGCACAGCCGTTAAAAGTAAAAGATCTTTGTATTGCCCATAATGGAACTATTGCAAACGTCCAAGAATTATCAAATCTAGTCGGAGGTTGTTCGTTTACCCCACAAAATGCTAGTGATACTCTAGTGGCAGCTCAAAGATTAGTATCTTTGATTTCTGAAAATGGTCAAATGGGAAAAGCGCTTTCAATTTTAAAAAATGAGATGGTTGGTTCTTATTGCTTTACATTTATCTCTGATGATAATTCAGTTTATGCTGCAAGGGATCCAAAGGGATTTCGTCCTATGGTTTTAGGTTACAAAGAATCTGATGATACATACATTGTTGCATCCGAATCATCTGCAGTTTCTGCAGTGGGTGCAAAATTACAGCGAGATGTAAAGCCAGGCGAATTAATAAAATTAAGCACCAATGGATTGGAGACTGAACGATTCTCAGAAGATGCTTCTCGAGCTCATTGCTCATTTGAGTTTACTTACTTTGCACATCCATCAAGCAATATGGAAGGCGCTAACATTTACATCTCTAGAAAAAACATTGGCAAATTTTTAGCAAGAAAATTTCCAATACACGATGCGGATCTAGTAATACCTGTACCTGACTCTGCAAGACCTGCAGCATTGGGGTATGCCCAGGAATTGGGACTTACATTTGATGAAGGACTACTCAAAGATAGATACAGCAAAAAAGGTCCACTACGTAGTTTTATCGAACCTCATCAAAGTGACAGAATTGAAATCAATCGATGGATAATTCCAATCAGGGAAATAATTGAAGGTAAACATGTTGTTGTAATTGATGATAGCTTGGTTAGAGGTACTAGTTCAAAGGCAATTATTCAGGCATTACGAAGAGCAGGTGCAAAAAAAATTAGCATGGTAATAACATACCCTCCAATTAAATTTCCATGTTATGCCGGAATTGATTTTCCCTCTCAAGATGAACTTGCAACGTTTTCTGATGGCAAAAATATGACTGAAGAGGAACTTACAGAAATGGTTCGAAAGAGCATAGGGGCTGACTTTTTAGGTTATAATGATGCTGAAAATCTGGCAAATGCCGTGGGGATTCCAAAGGATTCGATGTGTTTTACCTGTTCGTCTGGAAATTATGATTCACTAGGAATTACACCAGAGTTTAAAACCCGTATTGAGATGAAAGGCGAATAACATGGAAACTGCCTATGTTTTAGTAAAAAGTGTAATGGCTCATGAAATGGATGTAATGAGTGAATTGCTTAAAATTGATTCAGTAAAAGAAGCTAAAGGGACATTTGGTGTCTATGATATTTTTGTCAAAGTCGAGGCAAAAACAGCAAAAGAAGTAGAAGATACTATTACAAAAAAAATTCGAAAAATCAAACATGTGGTATCTACTACGACCCTATCTGTAATACCTGAACAAGACAAAAAGTAATCAAATATTTCTTTAAATATTGTTTTTTAGAAAATTATGTTATGAAAGCAATTTGGAATGATACAATTATTGCAGAAAGTGATGACACTGTAGTTGTTGAAGGGAATCATTATTTTCCATTTGACTCAATTAAACAAGAATATTTCAAAAAAACTGACTTGACAACATTTTGTGGTTGGAAAGGAATGGCAAATTATTACTCTGTGACAATTAATGGGAAAACCAACAAGGACTGTGCCTGGTATTACGCTGAACCAAATGATGCTGCCAAAAAGATCAAAGGTAGAGTAGCATTTTGGAATGGGGTTTTAGTTAAGTAATTTTTGGTAAAAAATTAATTAAAAAAGAAAGATTTAGAGAAGTGGAGTAGTTATGAATCCCACTATGCTCCCTACTAGAAATAAAAATATGCTTTTTGCCATACGCCTGAACCATTTCGTTTTTTGTAATTCTATTATAAAAACAATTCATGATGTTGTTCATTAATTACAAAGAAATCTACAATTACTAAATCCCAATAATAGATATTATGAAAATATTGGCTATCATGGGAGCTTTGTTTTTGATTTTTAGCTTTATGATCCCGTCTATGCTCTCAATCTCTTATGGATTTGATGTGATGTGGATTCTGTGTGCTGTTTTCGTGTTTATTTTGGGAGTTGTATTTTTTATAATATCTGTAATAAAATTAAAGCAAAAGATGGAATATGATCTTAATAAAAAACAGAGACTTGACTCATAATCTATGTTTAAAGTTTGATATGTGAATATAATCTATTTACCATTGCTTGCCTTGTTTTTTTAATACTAATTTTGAATTTCCAGTTACTGTTTCAAGCGTATATGCATCATAATTTGCACCTGTAAAATCTACATCCGTCAAAATAGACCCCTCAAAATTTGCATGTCTGATATTGGCTCCGCTTAAATTTGCTTGGCTCAAATCAGCACTTCTCAAATCAGTATAAAACAAATCTGCCCCCCTAATATCGGCACCACGAAGATCAGCTCCATACAAGTCGGCATCCCACAATTTTGCATCAGATAGACTCGTTCCCCTCAAATCAGCACCACGTAATTTTACATAAAATAATATGGTTCCACTCAAGTCAGATCCACTCAAGTCAGACCCACTCAAATCTGCATTATGGATGTCTCTGTTTTTCAGATCAACCTCACTTAGGATAGAATTAGATAAATTTCTCCCAATCAAATCCTCGTAATCAAAATTTGTTTTTGAAAAATTTCTTTTCTTAAAAACATCTGATGGATTCATTGTATTTTTTATTACACCGTTAACACATTTGAATTTAGATATTTTCAGTTTATGTTAATTAGATATGTTTTTCATTTGATAAGTAAACTTGAACGACCACACTTTCTGCAACTCATTGTACCATTTTTTGTATAATCATGATCACACACTCTCTCTGTTTGTAATGGAGTGTCCTTTCTCTCTAATGCGTCTGAATACAACTTGTAACAGCTTGTAGAGCAAAATAATGCATTTTTTGCATTAAATAGTTTTTTACAATTTCTACAACTTGTTTCCGTGCCGCTAATCCCTCTTTAAATAATTTAAACAATGTGAAAATTAGATTCAGCTAATAATTGCTTCAGGCACAAATATCTGAGTATTTTTCACATTTTTTAGTCTTGATCATATACGTTTCTCTTAATTATTAGAAAAAACAAATACCTTCAATGAAACAATATACCATTTTCATTATCATCGGTGTGGGAGTTATTGGAATTATGGCTGCAATATTTGGTTTTGACGTAATGAAACTTTCTGTAGCAACTCAAGATTATGCTCTTTTTGTAGATCCTATTATTGACAAACAAAGCCTCTTTGTTACTGGGAGGATTACAATTCAAAACATAGGTTCTCAGACTTTAACTAACATTCATGTGAATTTTGGGGCAGGTGATACACTTGATATTAAGACCTTAAAATCTGGTCAGAAAATTATCCTTTCACCACCACCAGGCAATCCTATGGAATTTGTCATGATTAATGCAGATCATGATGTATTTGTTAACAAAGCATATCGAGAACTGCCAAAAATGGTAGGCATGATGGGGTCGTAATGCATTTCCGAGCAGTTAAATTCAATTGAAATGTAGCTTGGCTGTTTGAAATTTCTGACTTCAGGCAAAGTAAAGGATCTATATGACATCGATGAAAACACATTACTCTTCAAGTTCTCAGATAGAGTCTCAGCATATGATGTAAAGTTTAATGAAAATATCCCTCAAAAAGGAAAAGTACTCTGCAAATTTGCGGAATTTTGGTTTAATGAATTAACAGTACCGAATCATTTTGTAAAAAGACAATCGGATACTGAAATCATAGTTAAAAAAATGAAGATGTTGCCGATTGAATGTGTGGTGAGAGGTTATTTTTATGGCAGTCTTGTAGGTAGATGGAAAAAAGGAGATGTGATGCTACCTAATGGAACCAATACCACACTTGCTGCAAAACTATTAGAGCCAATATTTGATCCAACAACAAAATCTGAGCATGATATTCCAATTAACAAAACTAAAGCATTGGAGATGAATTTAGTAACAGAAGAACAGTATGCTTGGCTTGAAAAAACTTCAATTGATATTTACAAAAAAATGTCTGCCCTTGCTGATAAGGCTGGTTTTATTTTGGCTGATTTGAAATTAGAATTTGGAATCTTAGATGGACAAATAACTTTGGGTGATTCTATTGGTCCTGATGAATATAGATTATGGCCAAAGGATTCTTACAAGATTGGTCAAACACAAGAAGCATATGACAAGCAGATATTGCGTGACTGGTTAACTGAGCAAGGTTATCAAAAACAATTTGATGATGCACGTGATACAGGAAAAGAACCAATAGCCCCAACAATTCCAAAAGACATAATCCAAAAGATGACTCAGCGCTATGTTACTGCATATGAAAAACTAACTGGGCATTCTTTGTGATTTGATTATTTTAAAAAATTTTATTTTCATGACTAGATGTTGACTCAAATCTAACCCTCAACTCGAATTTTATTTTTAATTGCTTTTCTAACATATCATTTTGTATCATTTGCATCTTGATCACGACATATCTTTTTGAATCATTGACTTTTTTTATTTTTTTATAAAATATTGTAGTGCTATGATAAATATGATAATGGTAAGATATGGATGATAGTGCTGCTATTAATATGATAATGATGATGATGAATTTATTTGCAATACAATATTTTTGATAACGGGTAGGTCTTTTTGATACTTCTCTCACTAGAATAATAGCAAAAAAAAATTGACGTGATTAGACAAAAAATATGATACAAGGATCTTTTAGATCAGAATTAAAGCAGTTATCAGCATGTCTACATTACTAGAAAAAGAAATCAAAGTAAACAGAATCCTCACAACAAGTGTCAAACACGCACGTGCAATCGAAGACCCTGCACGTTCCAAAATCATTGAAATCCTTTATCATAGAGCATTATCTGCAGACCAAATTGCAAATGAGCTAAAAAAGACAGGATACAAAAAAGCCCTAACTACTGTCCGACACCATCTAGATATTTTAAAAGATTCAGGTCTAATTGAAATTGCAAAAATCGAAGAATCACGAGGTGCAATAACTAAATTTTATAGCACATCTACAAAATTACTTGGTTATGTGGCCCCTGATGATTTTGATTCAAAATACTCCAAAGTAATTGATAGTACATCTGTAAAAATTGAGAAGATTCTAAGAGCAATAACCCCAAAAACCACTAGAACAAAAAAAATCAAAGGTGAAAACTCGCAAGATTATTCACAATACTTGGTAATGGAAATTATGAATCGTGCAATGACTAACATCATGGAGAATTCTGGAAGAAAAGAATCGATCAAATAGGCTTATTGTTGATCACAAAACTAAAATGACTAGATGCGATCTTACAAAATGATCAAAAATGGACAAAAAAGCACAGAAATTATTTGAACAAAAAAATATTGTGTTTATTGCAACTATAATGAAAGATGGGTCTCCACAACTATCCCCTGTTTGGGCAAACTATGATTCTGGATACATTCTAGTAAATACTGCAGAAGGAAGAATTAAACACAAAAATGTTTTACGTGATCCACGTGTTGCAGTATCTGTAATCTCTCATGACAATCCACTTGACATGACAACAATTCGTGGGAGAGTTGAAGAAATAATTTCTGATTATGATTATTTGCATGCCGACAAACTTACTCTGCAATACATGGGCAAAGAACATTATCCGTTTAAACGAGATGATGAGAAAAGAATTATTTTAAAAATTAAACCGGAACACGTATTTGTTTTACCTGAATTAAAAATTAACACTAATTAAAATCATATATTTCTAAATTCGAATTTAGAAACATTTTAAATTTATTCTAAAATAAAAATGAAAAAAGATAATGAAAGCAGTTTATCGTCTTCTTTTAGCTGCTTTTCTTTTTGGAGCTGCTCTTTTAGATGCAGTTCTTCTTTTAGCTGCTTTTCTTTTTGGAGCTGCTCTTTTAGATGCAGTTCTTCTTTTAGCTGCTTTTCTTTTTGGAGCTTTTCTTCTAGGAGCTGCTTTCTTTCTAGTTGCTGCTGCTCTCTTTGCTGCTCGACTTCTTTTTCTTCTTGCTGCCATTCTTGCTGCTTCAGCTGCTTTTAGTGCCGCATTTCTTTTTCTTGTACGTGCGGCTTTTTTAGCTGCTTCTACTCGCTTGGCTTTGGATGTTGCCATTGGATAATTTAGTTTAATGATGCGGTTATATGGTTAAAGTCACACATTGTTGCCTTGCTGCTAGTAAAAATTGACAATATTTTTTTTGCGATCAACAATTAATGATGCAGATCAGTGCAGTATCAACTGATGATTGTTGTTTTGATGGACGGATCATTACATTGTATTGTTTTAATTCATCAAATGGAACATCAAATTGTGTAGTTCTCACTACTGGCTTGTTTGGTTCTAACCATTCATCTAACAAGTCTTCTGGAGTGAATTTACCATATGTTGGTTGCACTTTTTGTTGTTTGTCATCAACAAGGTAAAATTGACCTCCGGAAATTCTAGTTTTTTCAATACTGATGTTTTTTGCGGTTATTTTGATTTTAACAAACGTGTTTTCTGGTGTTGTTTCGTTATTTCCTTGATTTGTTCCATCAAATACTACGGTATACTCTACGGGACCAACAGTTACCGATTCTCCTGAATTTGCAGTAATGAAATTTGTTTGATATTGAGTATACATGAACATGGCAGCTGCCATAGATATGATGATTGCGCCAATTATGATGATGATTGTAATTTGTACCATGGTGTGATTTGTAAAAATTTAGTATATAGTTGAAGCGTAAAGTAGTGAAAATAACCTAGGTAATTGGGCTATTTTATACCTAAATTCTCTAAAAATACACATAATGAATTAAAAATAACTGAAATTGATGTTTGATATGGGTCGATTCAAATCATTAGATAAAAAAGACTTTATCAAAATTGCAGCTATTTTTGGGATAATAGCAGTTCCATTGATATTTGCATTCTCTATAAGATAGTGTTCATTTCAATGAACATTTTTTGTTCACAATAAATTATGTTTTTCATACTTACATAATTACATGAAAAACTTATATTCACTTTATTCGAGAGTTTTACCAATGAATACAAAAACAATTCTAGGTGTATCATTCGCTGCCATATTTGCAGTTTCAATGATACTGACACCAGCATTTGCTTTAGTAATGGATCCAAAAAATGATTCAACTGGTAATGCTGATCAAGATCTAAAATCATTTGGTCTTGATGGTCAAGGAAACCCATCTCTAAAAGTATGGGGACATGCAGGAGACACAAAACCAGCTGATGGTTCAGGATTAGTTAATGCATATGTTTTAGTTACTGACGATGGAATTTATGCTGTAACATCACATGCAGGAATAGAAGACTCTTCTGAAGTCATTGATGATGGTTTATGGCATGCACACAAAGTTACCTTGGATGAAAACGGTTGTGTAACTTCCCTTTCTGAAGATGGTGATGCTTGGGTTCATGGAAATCAGGTTACTGTTAAAGGCACAAGTGCCACAACAGTGGATGCTGCATTAATTGTACAACTCACAACATCTGAAGGTGTTTGTGTAGGTACAGTATATGATTCTCCATAATCATCAATATTTTTTCTTTTTTTGATCAAAAATTAGGGGTTTAGCTTTCACGCACGACAAAAAAACATGACACATGTTTAGCTGGTACATCTAGGTGGTTTTGCGGTTGCTTTTTTAATACAGGCACAAGTGTTAATCCCCCCACTAAAACAGCCTTTTTTGAAAAAATCACGATGTGACTAAACCCTGTAAATTTCAAGGGGGGTTTAACGTTTAGGCGTGTTTTTAGTTTTTTACGTTTTTTAGAATTTCTTTGATTTTAGATAAATTTAGAATGTCTTCATCAAAAATCGTGATGTTTTTTCATGTAATTCCGACGCTTTGTTTATTGCATCTAAAACAGTCTGTTGATTTATGTTCTCTTTGTCATCTAATACGACAAATACCCCTACCTTTTGCTTACCATCTTCTGTGACAATTCGATTAATTGCTTGTATTGAATTGCAATATTCTGCAACTCGCCTCTCAAATTTTTCTTTTTCATCCTCAGTAAAACCCAAGTATCTTGCAATTTGATTATCTTTCAATATCACTTTAGCTCCTATTACTATAACCCCTGGTTGTGATTTTGGTTCAAATATTTCTGTAGGTATGCCATATTTGCCTGCATGTTTTACTAGAATTTGAAAAGTGTTTTCAGGGTTTTTCATCTCTTGAAAAGAAAGACCTTCATGTATTAGCCATCTTTCAATATTATCTCGCATTCTTGACATACTCATTATTTTATTCCTCTTCTAGTTCTATATGATTCTAAATTCAACACCTTTACTCTCTAAATTTACTGTATTTCTAAATTCGAATTTAGAAACATCCTAAATTCATGCTTGCTTACAAATCCGTTAGTTGATTACACATTTACGTTGAAATTTGGTGCTAAATCTGGTATTTGTGTAACAACCATAATGTTGATTATAATTCCAATAATTGCTAAAATTATTCCTAAGTACAAGCATTTTTTTGCCTTACTTGGATCATCACGTCTTAAAACCCAATATGCTATAACCCCTCCAATTAATCCAACAAACACAGGTAAAAGATACCATGCATTACTTCTAGACTTTCCAAACTCCATCTACTTTCTTACTCTAATTTTGTAATAAAATTCTTCATTTCTAACTAGTTTTTTTCTGGACTTGTGTAATTTCTATTTCAACTGTTTCAAGTGGATCATCTACCTGATTTCGTCTAATTGAAAACATTTTTGGTTTTTCAAAGTCTTCAGTACAGTCTGGACATGCATATACTAGAACTCGGTGTTCATTTGGGGCCTTTGGATTGGATAATCTTGGGTAATACACCAGTCTTGCGCCACAATCTACGCAATATCTGTTGGCCCTTCTAGTTCTGACCAATGTATACCTCCTGCATTATACTTGATATGCGATCATCTATTAGATCTATCCAGTCTAATAGAATAAACTAAATTGTTCCAATCGATCAATATTTCTAAATTCGAATTTAGAAATATTCTATTCTAATGTGTTGTTTTATTGTATCCTGTAGGAAAATATTCTTTCAAAATTCGAAATTAGACATAAGAAGCGCCTCCCATCAGACTTGAACTGATGACCATCCGATTAACAGTCGGATGCTCTACCACGCTGAGCTAGGGAGGCACAAGTTTGTACCTTTGTAAAAGCGATTTAATCCTTGCGCCTATTGAAATTAGACAACACTTTGAAGATGTTAGTTGAATTTTACAAAGAATTCTTTAATTTCTTTTGAATAGCTTTCTACCAACTCAATGATCTCCATATGTTCATCTGCAGTAGGTTCTCGTTTATGCACAATTTGAAATGCACTTAGTGCGGAACCAACCATTTCACCTACAAAAAACCCACAAAGAAAGTCACCAACATTTTGACAATCCCATAATTGTCCTACTCTGGGTGAAGCCCCTGCACTTTTGTATAATTCTAATGTTTGTTCAATTAATGTTGATGTTTGTTTTGAAAATTCAGGATCAAGTGTCATGTAATATGTTAAAAGATATTATCCTATTATTTTTCTATTCCTTTTTTCTTTTCGTAGGAATATACACCATCTAGGAAAACTCTATGATCTTTATCTTTAACTTTACTACGCAATTCAATGTTTGCTGCAGTTTGTGTGATGTCGTTCCACACTTCACCTGTTAAAATTACATCTTCACCCTTTGGAACTACTTTGGTATTTCCAATTATTCTTGAAACTCGTGCTGATCTTTCCCCTTGAAAGTTTTCAATTAGTACGGTTTTGTCTTGCACTTTAACAGTAATTGGAAAATGTGCAAATACTATTTTCATTTTAATTGTATATCCAGTAATTAATCCCTCACAGATGTTTCTGATAATTGATCTTGCAGTATGTAAAATGGAATAGTCTCTTTTTCTATATCCTTGTGATTTTAGTATTACTTTACCGTCTTTAACTTCAATGTTTACTGGTATGTTTCTAAAGTTTTTGTGAGTTTTACCTAGTGGTCCTTGGAAATGTAACATGTGTTTCTTTAACGTTACAGTAACTCCTTTAGGAATTTCTACTACTTCTTGGAATTTTTCAATCTGCTCAGTAGACATATCCTATCAAAAATCCTCCTAATCCTTTGTTTACAGCATCATGATGGGACATTACTCCTTGGTTTGTTGTTACAAGTAACATACCTCTGTTGTATGCTGGCAGATATTGTTGTTCCCAATCATTATATTCTGAATTTTTTACTTTAAATCTTGGTGAAATTGCGCCACATTTTGTTATCTTTGCCAATAGTTTGATTTTGAATTTTCCTCCTCTTTTATCATCAATGTGCTCAAATTCTCCAATATACCCATCTTTTTGCAATGTCTTTAGTACTTCAATGCCTAATTTTGAAGTTGGAAGAATAGTGCAGTCACTCTTTCTTCTTGCTTCATTATTGTATAATGTTACAAATAGATTTGCTAAAACGTTTTGTGCCGGCATACTAATCACATATTTTTCCTAAATCCTAAAGATGTTGCTACTTCTCTAAAGCATCGTCTGCATATCATTAAATCATATTTTTGAATTACTGCTGTATAATCTCCACATCGTTTACACCATTTAGAACCTCTTCCAAAATCATGTTTTTTCCTACCCGTTGCTTCGTATGATCTATCTTTTGGCATTATACTATCGTCACTCCAAACTCTTTAACTAGATAATCCTTTGCTTCTTGATTACTGATGATGTGATTTTTTCCAACACTTGCTTTGTGTTTACTTCTTTTTCTAATTCCATAACCTGGTCTAGTAAGTGTCACTGAAATTCCAAGGCCCAATATTCCAACTTGTGGATCATATTTTACACCTGGTATGTCTATGTGTTCTTTAATTCCAAATGAAAAGTTTCCAAAATCATCAAATGATCTACCGTTGATTTGATTACCTTTTGCATCTAGTAATCTTTTGAGTAATTCTCGTGCATCATCCCCTCTTACTGTAACTGCTACTCCAATTGGTTCTCCTTGTCTTACACCCCACTCTCTTTGTGTTTCTTTAGCATTACGTGCACATGATTTTTTGCCTGAAATGTGATCTAATGCTTTTTTAGCAACAATAATGATGTCTCCAGATTTTCCTAATCCCATGTTTAGGACTACTTTTTCTAAAGATATTTTTTTCATTGGGGATTGTGTTACTTGGGACATATGATCACTTTATTTGAATTACAGGTTCCTTTTTTCCTATTGCTAAGATGATGTCTGTTGGAATTTCAATTTTTCTT